>CAYHJZ010000048.1:0-6601 GCA_964357115.1 uncultured archaeon
TTGGGGTGTGCTCGTGTATTCTATTCTGAGTCGCTCGGAGAAAAAATTATGATATCCTATTCTCTTGCCGTACTCCTCGCGCTCCTTTCACTCATTGTTGGAGATCACCTTCTTCGCACGCGTGTAATGGAATTTCAAAATAAGGCGTTTTGGAAAACCGCAGGAATTTTTGCCGTGTTTCAATTCGTGTTTGATAATCTTTTCACCGCAGTAGGCGTGTGGCGTTTTGATGCGGCACAAACTCTTGGAGTGTTCATTCCGTTTATTCCCGTCGAGAACATGGTGTATGGTTTCGTCTTGTTGGGGTGGACGATTGTGTTATTTACTTTTTGGGCAAGGGTAAAATAATCCACGCGTTTTCTCTTTTGTATGCGAGAAGCGTTCCGCTTAAAGTGTAAAATCCGGTCATAGGTTTCTTATTCTGCTCACGGTGCGTGATGAGCATCCCATCCACAGGTCGACCGTGCATTTTCATCCTGTGTAAATTTGCTTGATAAGTGATTTCTCCCAAAGTGAATTCCATAGAAGGAGATCCTTTCTCTCGTTCTGAGAGTGTTTTGCTGATGTAACCCACCACGGTCCTCGAGACGGGTTTTGATTTTAGAGTCAGCCTAATCCTTTTTCCGCTTGCTATAGTGGCGCGTACTTTTCGGGCAGGACTCGGTCGGCGACGCAGGGGCATGAGGCATAGAATGAAAGGGACTATTTATTCTTCTCTCGTATTAGCGCCTGGCACGTGCGCGCCGACACTAACACGAGGGGCATTCCGCTCCCCGGATGGGTAGAGGCGCCGACAAAATACAGGTTTTCGGCCTCTTCGCTCTTTTGCTTGGGGCGAAATACGCTGCTTTGCCCAAACGTCGGGCTAAGTCCAAACGTGCTGCCCAAGTGCATTCCCGCGAGGGATTGCCAATCTTCCGGAGTAAAAATTTCGAGTAAATCAATATTCTTTCTCAAATCCCCGAGTCCTCTTTTTTCAAGAAGGGTAAGAATGGTTTGCGCGTATTCCTCTTTGAACGTGCTCCATTCGACGGGCTTTCCCTCGTGTTGAGCGTCGTAGGGAACGGGAGCGAGCACGTAGAGGAGCTGTTTTCCTTTGGGTGCGAGTCGCGGATTGGTTTTTGTGGGCACGTTCACGTACACGCTCGGATCGTTAGGGATGGTGCGCGTGCGGAATATTTCGTCGAAGTTTTTTTTGTAATCATCACTAAAAAATACGTTGTGGTGTTCGAGTTGCGCATACTTTTTTTTCGTTCCGATGAAGAGCAGGAAGGCCGACGAACCATAGCGCATGCGCGCCAGGCGTTCGGAAGTGTATTTTTTCTTTTTTTCTTTAGGAAGGAGTCGATCGTACGTCGCGGGCAAGTCGAGGTTGCTCACCACGACATCGAATAAAATTTTTTCTCCATTCTCCAGTTCGATTCCGATCGCCTTCCCGTCTTCAATGAGGATTTGGTTGATTTTTTTTCCGTAGTGAATGCGCGCTCCCTTTTTTTTGGCAAGCTTTTCAATTTGAAGAAGAACATGCTGAATGCCCTTTTTGGGAAACCACACGCCTTGCGTGAGTTCCACGAAGGGAATCATGCTGTACGTTCCCGGCGCAACAAAAGGACTTTCCCCGATGTACATGCTTTGAAAGCTGAAAGCGAGTTTGAGCGCGTCGTCATCAAAATACGTGGAAATATTTTCCCACATGGAGGAGAACCCGTCGAGGCGAAACAATTCGAGGACGTCGGGAGAAAAGAGGAGTGATGCAACGGATCGAGCGGGTTTCGCAATAAATTTTTCATAAATACGAGGATATTTTTCTTGTTCGTGAGAAAGAAAGTCGATGAATCCTTGCGTGTTTTTCTCCGCATGAATGGCATCCCATTCGTAGAAGCTTTTCCTCATGAGGGGGAGCGAGTCGTGCACGTCCAAGTGTTTCATTCCAGTATAGTGGAGTCGATAAAGAGGAGAAAGTCGTTCGAGCTCGACGGCATCGGAAAAAGATTCTCCGCAATAGGAGAAGAGTTCCTCAAACTCACGCGGCATGAGGAGGAAGGTGGGTCCTACATCGATCGTATACCCTTTGATTTTTTTCTGTGCGACTCTTCCTCCAGGGAACGTGTTTTTTTCAAAAACATCCACCCGGTATCCGTCGTGCGCGAGTCGCGCGGCGAGGGCGAGTCCTCCGATTCCGGCTCCGATGATGACAACATGTGAATTCATGAGTATTTTCCCCGCCAGTGTTCATTTAAGCGAGATGTGGAGGCAAGGGGGTTCCGTGCAGGGCATTATTGAGCAATCGCTCTTTTTCATCCGGGGAAACAGTTACGCGTTGCGTGAAAATATCGTAGTCTCTTTTCTCGACTTCATCGAGGATGGCGCGGTAGAATACGGCGCATAGTTCAAGCGCGGTTCGTGCGGGGACAGGAAGATAGTTCATTCCTTTTTGGGCTTCGTCGTAGTATTTTCTCGCCCGTGCAACTTGGAAGGCGAGGAAAGCGCGCAGGGGCTCGTTGATTTCTCCTGCGAGGAGTTGGCTTTCGTTCACTTCGAATTCGCGGAGTTCATCGTGAGGAAAATAGATTCTTCCCATTTGCGCGTCTTCTCTCGCGTCGCGAATAATGTTCGTGAGTTGCATTCCAATGCCGAGCGCTTCCGCATACGCGTACGCGTGCGGCGGAGCCCCTCCAATGTGGGCGATGAGAATACCCGGGATGCTGGCGACGTGGTAGCAGTAGTAGTAGAGCTCGTCGAACGTCGCGTAGGTTTTCTTTTCGAGATCTGCGGAGAGTCCGTGCAGTAAATCAAATCCCCATTTTTGGGATATTCCGTATTCGTGACACGTCTCCACAAATGCGTCCACTAAAGGAATGGTTTTTTGTCCGTTCCATGCGTCACTGAGTTGGTTTCTCAAGTGAAGAATGTCGCTTTCTCTTTTTCCGGATTCATTCGCGTTGTCAACGAGATTGTCGGCGTGGCGACAGAACCCGTATATAGCATAGGCCGCGTCGCGTTGAGGGGGCGGGAGAAGTTGAGAAGCCAGGAAGAAGCTGGTCGCGTGTGCTGCGCAGAGGGCTTTGCTTTCAGGAAAGCGAGTCATAAGCACGAAAGGAATGGAGAAAGGCGTAAAAGCGACTACCACCCATAGTGCGAGGCGCGTGAGTAACCGAACGCGAGGAAGGCGTCGATGACTCCTTTTTGGTAGAGGTCGTAGTTCTTGGAGAGGACGTTGAATCCCACTTTGGCTTTGTCGAATGCGGAAAGGTTTCCCAATTCTTCCGGCATGAGTCTCCCGATGCGGTTGAGTTCTTCATCCGTGAAGCGGTAAAGCGCGTCTTTTCCTTTGATGATTTTATTGTAAGAGGGGAATTCATTCTTCCACAGCACGTCGTACGGAGCGAGTGCGGCCTTGCTGGTGTTGTTTTGCGTGAGCGCATCTTTCACGACTTCCGAGGCCATGCGTCCCGACACGAGTCCGAGTTGGGTCCCCCCTTCGAATAACGGAGACGTAAATCCTGCCGCGTCCCCAATCAACAGAATGCCGTCCGCGTGCGTATTTTGCACAGGTCCGGAAGAAGGAATGGGTCCTCCGAATGTTTTGACTATTTTTTTTTCTTTCCATCCCATTTCGAGGACGAATTGATCCAAGTATCGTTTGGCATTCGTAATGTCGTGCGTCACAAGTCCGATGTTCGCTCTCCCGTCGTTTTTGGGGATCATCCACAAGTACCCTTCGGGTGAGAGGCGCGGCCATAAGTAAAAGTCCAAGTAGTCTTCGTGCGGAATGTCGAGCATTTCGTATTGGATTCCCGTCGTGACTTTGAAGCGTTCATTCATGTGAAGCATTCGGTTCCCCACACCCGCGGCGCCCGACGCATCAATGATAATTTTCGCGCGCACGTTTCCTTTCGTGGTTTGAATATCCCATATTCCCTGTTCGTTGCGCGCGAGTCCACTAACACGAGTGGAGAGCGAGATTTCAGCTCCGGCGTTTTGGGCTTCTCCGATGAGCCATTTTTCGAACGCGTGTTTTTCGAGCACGTATCCGGCTTCCGTGAGTTTGACGTAATGTTGATCCGGGAAAATAACTTTGACTCCTTTCACGGGGAGGGCGACGACCTCTTTGGGGAACTTGATGTTCATTCGTATTTCGGCCATTTCGCTCAAGCATTCACCGCAGTGCACCGGGTCGCCGACGCTGGCGTGTTCTTCGAGTACAATCGTGCGGAAGCCATTTTTGGCATTGTGCAATGCGGCGCTTCCTCCGGCGGGTCCGGCGCCGATGACGGCGACGTCATAGAGAGTCGTGGAATCGAGGGACATACTAGAATGGGGGTGAATAATGATTTATAAGAGTGGGCGAGGCATCCGGCAAAGGGGGTCTTGCTCTCAATAAAAGGGGTCTATGCTCTTTTTCGTTTTCGTCGGAGGACGATAACAGGCCCGTGGGAGTAATCCGATGAGGGAGACACCCCGAGAATCACAAAGTAATCGGACACAAAAGACGGAACGGAAAAGTGAAGCGCGGATGCCTCATGCAATAGAACGATTCCCCCGGGTTTCATTACGCGAGCTAGTTCTTGAACTATTTTCCCGTCGATCACTTCATGGGAAAAATAATGCGAGAATAGGAAATGATCAGATAAGGCAAAATGGAATGTCCCATCCTTGAATGGAAGTCGTTGAGCATCCCCTCGAATGGATCGTTTATTCCCTGCTTTTCGAGCAGCTTGATTAGCAAACGAATTGATGTCGAGACCCACCGCATGCACGCCTTGTTCCTGGAGAAATTCAGTATAAAGTCCAGTTGAACTTCCTAAGTGGAGAAATTTTTTCCCAGGAGATAGTTTTCCATATCGGGAAAATAGATGGTGAATGGGAGCATAGTAGGAAAGGGTACGTCCAAAAGAATGGTGCAAGTGCTCTCCTTTTTTGATCTGTTCAAATTCCCCCCATCCTTCTTCGCGCATTATTTTCTCACGTACAACGCTAAGTGCACGTTCCCTCGTCTTTCTCACAGATTCATATAATCGCATAAGACGAGGCAATCTTTCGTTAGGGGTCTCTTTCACATGTTTGTGAAAGCGTTTCGCACGTTGAGCTGCTGAGCGCCTGACTTTCGAAGCCATGAGGTAGAAAAACAGAGGAAGTATTTAATTCATCCAAGAAAAAAAATTTGGGGTTCCTATCAGGAACCCGATTTCCTTTTTCCCGGGTTTTTGGAAAAAAGCCGAGTTATTTTCTCCCTCTCGCCATTTGCATGGTGTCGACCATTTTTTCCATCAAATGCCAGTTCACGTTTTTCATGAAGACTTCGATGTAGTCTTTTCGCTTGGTTCCGTAGTCGAGGAAGTACGCGTGCTCGTACACGTCTAAGATGAGTACGGGAGAGCATCCCCAGATGCCTCCTTGGTTGTGCGCGTCGCATAAATAATTGTGGAGTTTCATGTCATCCCAATCTAAGGCTAACACGACCCAGCCGCGGGCGCATAATCCCATGGCTTTGAATTCGGCTTCCCATTTTTCGTAGGAGCCAAAGTCGGTCTCAATCATGCGGAGTAAATCTCCTGAGGGTTTTCCCCCGTGTCCACCGAGAGCGGCAAAGTATCCTTCGTGCAAGCGCACGCCATTCACGGCGAATCCTTCTTCAAGTTTGAGGGCGCGCAGCTCCGAGGAGGTGGCGTTGGCTTTGGTTAAGTCCACCGTCTTGAGTTTTTCTCTGATCTCGTCGGTTTTCTTGACGTATCCTACGTACAACACATCGTGGTGTTCCGCGATTTGTTTTTCGGACAATCCTTGTAGGGACTTGTACGATAGAGGTTTGGGTTCAGACATAGGGAATCAGCTCCGGGAAAGTATAGAAAGTACTCGCATCAAAATGCCTTTAAACACGCGTCAGAGGGGGCGATAAAAGAGCACCGTGTATCCTTCGGCGAGCGACGAAGGCAATTCATTATGTTGAAGTTTAGCGGCGTGCACCATGACTTTGATCCCGTTTTCGTCGAGTGAAAAGCGCAGGAGACCGCGCTCTTCCTCTTCATTCATCTCCCCCACAAAACGAAAGGTTCCGTTTCCGCTGGGCTCGCGCATGCGAATCCACACATACGCTCTCCCGCCGGGCGAGAGACTCTTTCCTATCTTCGTGAGAATGTGAACCAATTCCCCCATCTGGTGGAGCACGCGGAAGGAAAAAATGAGATCGAATGCTTCCCCCCATTCGAGGTTGTGCGCGTCTCCTTCGAGAAAAACATCCACTCCTTTTTTTTCCGCAGGAGGAACGAGATCGACTCCCACGGTGTGCACACGTTTTCCGAATAATTCGTTGAGCGTCCGCAGCGCGTTGGCGTTTCCGCAACCAATATCTAAAACGCAGCATGTTTCTTTTCGCCGCAGGACGCGCTGCACCAATTGTTCCATGCGTTGCGTTTCTCCCGCGCGGTGTAAGAATTGAGTATACGTTTCAAGCGAGTGGTCTCGAATGATAACGCCTTGTGCGTATTCTTCCGTGTATTTTTGGGCACGCGCGTTTCGTTCCATACGCAAGCTAAGGAATGAGAGTTGTTAAATGAGTGCGTGATGCTGCTGCGAGAGGGTGGCTTTCACGTGATCAATG
>CAYHJZ010000049.1:0-6425 GCA_964357115.1 uncultured archaeon
GACAAAACATTCGTACACTTACGGAAACGATCGCCAAGCGATTCGGTGTGGACAATCCGCAGATTGAGATCAAAGAAATCACGACGCCCGACTTGGATGCCAAGAGCGTCGCGGACAAAATGAAAAACATGATTGAACGCGGATTTGCATGGAGAAGCGTCGCCTTCCGAACGCTTCAAGACATTGAACGCGCCGGCGCCGTGGGAATGGAAATTATCCTCACCGGAAAACTCGCTGGAAAGGGCGGACGAAAGAGAAAAGTCCGATTCTCGAAAGGATACATGAAGAAAGTGGGAGACCAAGTCAAACTCGTCGACGAGGCGAAAGTCACAACGTACCCTAAAGTGGGAGCGATTGGAGTGACCATCCGTATCATCCGACCCGACGTGTTCTTCCCGGACAAAATTGACGTTAAACAAACGCTCGCGGATCGCGCTACTGCCGCTGTGGTCGCTACGGGAGCAATGGAGAAAACCACCGTTGTGACGCCGAAGAAAGAGCCCGTGATTAGCGAAGCCGCCATCGCCCCGACGCCGGAAGAAATCAAAGCCGGAATTAAAGTCGTGGAAGAAACAGTCACCGAGTCCGACGATAACGACGTTCTCGACGCTCCTGCTGACGTGAAAAAGGGGGACGCCGCATGAATAAAAAACTCGCCGAACTCCGAAAGATGACCACTCACGATCGCGTGCGCCGAATGACGGAACTCAAAAACGAACTCGCGGCCGAGCAAGCGGTGAAATCCACCAACACTCGACCCGAGAGTCCCGGAAAAGCCAAGAATCTTCGCAAAAGTATCGCGCGGATTCTCACGCTCAATACGGAAGACGAAATCAAAAAAATCAGAGGGGTGGCGAACTGACGATGGAGACTATCTGCGCTACCTGCGGCCTGCCCAAAAACATTTGTGTTTGCGGACAAATCGCGAGGGAAAATCAAAAAATCACGATTCGACTCGAACAACGACGGTTCAAGAAATTCTTGACCATTGTGGAAGGGCTCGAAGAGGATATCGCAGAAGACGTGGCCAAAATACTCAAATCCAAACTCGCGTGCGGAGGAACCGTACAAAAGGGAAGAATTGAGTTGCAAGGAAACCACCGAAATGAAGTCAAAAAAGTACTCATCGCCGAAGGATTCAAGGAGAGCTCAATACATGATTAACCACGACCACTACACCATTTCCAGGGAAAGTCTTCCCGCGCACGAGATGATGGGTCTCCCCGTCCGCGTCACCGCATCGCGCGACGCCGGAAAGAAAAACGTGGAAGGAATCATCGTGGACGAGACGCAGCGAACGTTCTCCATCGAAACACGAAACGGAGTCAAAACGATTCCCAAAAACGAAACCATGTTCACCTTTACTCTAGGAAACGAAGAAGTCACCCTCCGCGGGAAAGACTTACTTTACACGCCTATCGAACGACTCAAGAACGGAGGGAAGACGATCTATGCCTAAGAAAAACGCTCCTCAAAAAACGAGTGAAAATGGAAAGAACTACCCCGTTCGCGGAAACGAAATCGTGGGGAAAGTCATTAGCGACAAAGCCCCGAAGACGGTTACAGTAGAACGAGAAATCGTCGTGTACGTTCCGAAATACGAACGATACAAGAAACTCCGCTCCCGAGTCCACGCGCACAACCCCGAATGGATGAACGCAAAAGAAGGAGACATTGTTCGCATCGGAGAAACGAGAAAAATCAGCAAGACCAAAGCATTCATCGTGACCGAAATTATAGGACACGCGCGCGCGGCGAGCACGCACGACGAAATGACCGAAGGAAGCAAAGCTCCCAAGAAGAAAGTCATCGCAATTGAAAAAAATAACTCGGAGGAAACCGCATGAAAGCGATTAGCGCCAGTCCGGTGAAAGGACTAACCAAGAAATCGCGCTGTGTCTGCGCGGACAACTCCGGAGCCAAGATTGTGGAAATCATTTCCGTATTCCGACACACGGCACGAAAGCGAATGCAGCCTGCAGCAGGAATTGGAGACTTAGTCAACATTGTGGTTAAGGCCGGAAAGCCCGCCATCCGAAGTAAAGTCGAACGCGCCGTCATTGTGCGCGTGAGAAAAGAATACAAACGCCCCGACGGAACCCGAATCAAATTCGAAGACAACGCCGTCGTTCTCGTGGACGAGAAAGGATTGCCCAAGGCCTCCGAAGTCAAAGGAGTCATCGCCAAAGAAGTCGGCGAACGATTCCCTAAGATTGCCGGACTTGCGGCAGGAATCGTATAGGTGATTATCATGGTATCCAAAAACCCCGCAAAACAACGACTGGCCATTTACGAGGCCGACATCCGACAGCGAAAAGCCCTCATGAGCGTGCACCTCTCTAAAGAATTGCACACCAAACATGGGAAGCGACAAACCACGGTGCGCGTCGGAGACACCGTCAAAATATTGCGCGGCGACTACCACGGAAAAACCGGGACGGTTCAACAAGTGGACCACAACCGAACCAAGGTTTTCATTCAAGGAATCATGCACAAAAAAACCGATGGGAAAGAAGCATTCATCGCCTTCCAGCCGAGCAACCTCATGTTGACGAGCGTGGATACGAAAGACAAGAAACGATTCAAAAAAACAACGAAGGAAACCGCAACTAAATCCAATGAAAAAACGGAGAAGAAGGAGTGAATAGGGTATGGCTAAGAAAGGACACTTGAACAGACAAAAGCGACTCTCGGCGAGTCCCATTCGATTCATCGAGCGAAAAGCCTTCGTCTGGTCCATCAACACGAAACCCGGTCCCCACTCCACCGAAACGAGCGTCCCGCTCGGAATGGTCGTGCGCGACATGCTCAAACTCGCCGCCACGCTGCGCGAAACCAAACGCATGCTCTCCACCGGATACGTTCTCGTGGACGGAGTCGCACGGAAGAAACACCAATTCCCCGTCGGACTGTTCGACACCGTACAAGTTCCCACGCTCAAGAAAGCCTACCGCCTGACGCTCGACACGAAGGGCAGAATGTGCGTATTCGAAGTCACAGGGAAAACGGAAAACAAACCCGTGAAAGTGACGAAGAAATTTATTGCTAAAGGCGGAGTGCTCCGCATTCAAACGCACACGGGAGCCGTGTACTCGAACATCGACTCCGCCATCGCGGTGGGAGACTCGGTCATCGTGAAAGGAACGCGCGACATTGCAGCGCACGTCCCCATGAAAGAAGGCGCTCACGTCTTCGTGACCGGTGGAACGCACGTGGGAGAAATTGCCACCGTGAAAAGCATTCTTCCCGGAACCATGCGACGCGACGCGCTGGTGAGTCTCAAAGAAGGAGCGAGCTCCTTCCAGACGACGGAACGTAACATCATGCTTATCGACGACGAAACCGCCAAATGGATTCGATCTCACACCACCACGGAGGGAAGCGCATGAGTGAAAAGAAAAACAAACTAGACAACACGATGCGTGCCATCCGACTTGAGAAAGTCACCGTGAACATGGGAGTGGGAGCGACCGGAGAGCCTCTGCAAAAAGCCGGAGATATTTTGAAAAAAATAACGGGAGTCAAACCGGTGCAAACCAAATGTAAAGTAAAAATTCCTACATGGGGAATTCGCGAAGGACTTCCCATTGGAGTCAAAGTCACGCTACGCAAAAAGAAAGCCGAAGAGTTCCTCAAGCTTGCTCTACAAGCTAAGGAAAACAAACTCTTGAAACGAAACTTCGACAAAAACGGTTCGTTCGGATTCGGAGTCAAGGAATACATTGACTTGCCCGGAACCAAATACGATCCCAAAATGGGAATCCGCGGATTCGACGTCCTCGTCACGTTGGAACGACCCGGATTCCGAATCAAGAAGCGACGCATTCGCCCAGCCAAAATCGGGGTCTCGCACACCATTTCGCGAGACGACGCCGTGGCATTCATGGAAAAGAACTACAACATAAGTGTAATGGAGAAAAATTAGGAGGGTCGCTCACATGATGAACAATGAAAAAATCAAAATGAAAGCACAACAAAAAAAGCGACCCAAGACGGGGAGAAATTCATACTGCTTGAACTGCAAAAACAACAAAGGAATGGTGCATCGATACGGCATCAATCTTTGCCGAAGATGCTTCAAGCAATTCGCCCCAATGATGGGTTTCAAAAAATACAGCTAAAGGAGGTGTGAAGAAACATGAGTCAAATCGATCCAATCGCAGACGCGCTCGTCAATATTCAGAACTGTGAGAATGCCTCCAAACGGAATGTTACCATTAAACCGGGTAGCAAACTCATGAAGGAGATTCTGCGCGTGTTGAAAGAAAAAGGATACATCGGAGAGTACGAGTCCGTGACGGAACGACACAAGTTGTTCTACCGCGTCAACCTTCAAGGAAAAATCAACAAAATTGAAGCGATTAAAC
This sequence comes from uncultured archaeon, assembly GCA_964357115.1. Classification (GTDB taxonomy): domain Archaea; phylum Iainarchaeota; class Iainarchaeia; order Iainarchaeales; family VGJJ01; genus VGJJ01. The sequence continues at coordinate 4,368 of CAYHJZ010000049.1, forward strand.
CCCGATACGCGGTAAAGAAGAACGACTTCGAACGATACGAAAAGCGATTCCTCCCTGCGCGAGACATTGGAACGATCATCGTTTCCACTTCTCAAGGAGTCATGACGCACACCGAAAGTAAGGAGAAAGCCATCGGAGGACGATTGCTCGCCTACATCTACTAAAAACCAATCTCAGGAATATACCTATTATGGCCGAAAAAACAATCGAAAAAGTCACGATTCCAGGCGGAATCACCCCCAGCTACGCGAGTGGGACGCTCTCCCTCAGCAAGAGTGGAAAGACCGCCACGAAAAAACTCGCTGCGCCGGAAGTCACGATCACGGTGAAAGAACAGATCGTCACCATCACTCCCATTAATTTGCGACGATTCACCATCGCCACGATGCGCAGCATCGCCGCGCACGTGAGAAACATGATCTTGGGAATCGAAAAAGGATTCACGTACAAACTCGCCGTGGTTCACGCTCACTTCCCGATGGCCATCAAGGTCGTAGGAAAACGAATTGAAGTGTCCAACTTCTTAGGAGAAAAAAACCCGCGCTACGCCAACATTGTAGGCGACTCCAAAGTCGAAATAAAAGGAAAAGACATCACGATTACTGGAATTCACATCGAAGACGTTTCTCAAACAGCAGCGAACCTTGAAAAAGTGACGCGCGTAAAAGGAAGAGATGAACGCGTATTCCAAGACGGAATTTACATCACACGCAAGGGGGAAACCGCATGAGTGACGAAACCAAAAAAATGAGCCCGGAGACGCACTCTCCCAAGACGCACGCGCACGCCGACGCCGCTCACCCTGCTCACGCCGCGCACGCCCCCGAAGCCTCCGCTTCGCACGCGAAAACAACCCCTGCTACGGAAGAAAAAACCACCGAAACTAAAACCGGTGCCAAAGCGAGTAAAGGAAAAGGCGCTACGAAAGAAAAAGCGCCCGTCGTTTCCAGCAAACCCGCTAAGAAAAAAGGAGTCAAGATTACTTGGGTCAAGAAAGAAAAACACGTGAAGGGAGACGTTCTCAAAGCCATTCAAGAAGAACTCGCCGACAAGTGGAAACCCGTCTTCTGGGGACGATTCGGAAAGAAAAACCTCCGAAAGAGAACCAACCCTAAATTTGACAAATGGAGAAAGCCGCGCGGAGAAGACATGCAGCAACGTCGAGACGACGGAGCTGTGGTCGCCGTCGGATACCGAACGCCCAAATCCATTCGCGGTGTTCACCCCTCCGGATACCGAGAAGTCCTCGTCGCGAGTGTCAATGACATGAAGAAACTCACTCCCTTGCACGCCGCCCGCATTTCCGGAACGGTAGGAAGAAAAAAGAGAGTCGAACTCATTACGTACGCGAACAAAAACAAGATTTACGTGATTAACTAGAACGGAATGATGCACGCATGAACCCCCGAAAACTCAAACGAATGGCCGCCGAAATTCTTCAAGTCGGCGAAACCAAAATCTGGGTCGATCCGACTCAAATCGTGAAAGCAGCGGAAGCCATGACACGAGACGACGTGCGCGGACTCATTGCTCAACGCATCATCCGAAAGAGAAAAGACCAAGGCCACTCTCGCGGAGCGGCACGCATTCTCCAAGCCAAGAAACGATTGGGAAGAAAGACCGGAAAAGGAAAGCGAACCGGAACCAAGAAAGCCCGATCCAAGCCGCGAGAACAATGGATTTCTCGCGTCCGCGCGCTCCGAACGACGTTGCGCACGCTCAAGAAAGAAGGCACCGTCACGACGGCGTATCGCGCACTTTATCGACAAGTAAAGGGAAATTATTTCAGAGGAAAAAAACACTTGCAACAATCCGTGCAGGGGGAAACTAAATGAGCACCAGCACGTTCATCACGCCTTTTCGCCGACGCGCTGAAGGAAGAACCAATTACGTTAAGCGACTCGCATTCCTCAAGAGTGGAATGCCCCGCGTCGTCATCCGAAAATCATCGGGAAACGTGACGATTCAGTGTATCGAAACGACGCACGGAAAAGATCACATTGTCGCCGCCGCGCACACGGTAGAATTACCTAAGTTCAATTACGCAGGACACAAAGG
>CAYHJZ010000050.1:0-6406 GCA_964357115.1 uncultured archaeon
AATCTGAATCACTCTATCCTGAAGGTTCATGCGCCGCACGACCTTGGATTCGGCATCTACTTCTACGATGAGCGCTTCAATATTCCCTGAATTCTCATCCACGAGCAGGTCGGATAAGCGTCCTACTTCGTCCCCTCGATTCGTAATCACTCGTTTAGTCGCCAGTTGGCGGGCAATTGCGTATTTGTACATCAGATAAAACCCCCTGAATGGGGGATGAACGATTATGAGATATAAAAACGTTTAGTGAGCGCAGCGCTGGAATGAGAGAAAAGCCCTAGATTTGGGTAAAGGGTTTCTTTTTTCGAGCCGTGGAGCCGGGGCGGATGTCCTTCCAGGCGTCTCGTTCAATGGAGGAGCGGGAAGGGGCTTTCTTTTTCTTGGTAGGGAGTGCCATGACCTTTACTTGGTTTTTGGACTTAAAAAAGCCCGGGTTTTTTAACGGTATTTTAGGGGGAGAGGGTATGGAACTGCCCATTTTAGTTGAAAATCAGGGAATGGAGCGACAGGTGCCCCCAACATATCAGGCGGAGTTGGAGCGTCAGCAATACCGAATGGTGGGAACCCATTCCGCGGTAAAGGTGTGCGGGTGGACTAAGAATATGTTGCGCGGCGAGGGAGGGTGTTACAAGTTCAAGTTCTACGGGATTCGATCGCACCAGTGCATGCAGATGACGGTGAACATGAGCTGCGCGAATCGGTGCACGTTTTGTTGGCGAGGGTACAAAGCCCCTGTTGAGAGAGAGTGGAAGTGGAAGGTGGATGATCCCGGATTTATTATTGAAGAAAGTTTGGAAGCGCATCGAAAATTGTTGGAAGGATTTGGGGGAAATGCTAAAGTAGCTAAAGCAGTGTTTGAACAGAGTAAACACGTGGGACATGTCGCGCTGAGTTTGACGGGAGAACCGATTGCGTATCCAAAGATTAATGAGTTGTGCAACGCGTTTCATTCGCGAAATATTTCCACATTTTTAGTGACGAATGCGCAGTATCCGGAAGCGATTAAGAACTTGGAGACGGTGACGCAACTCTATTTGAGTCTCGATGGTCCGACGAAAGAAATATTGAAAGAAGTGGACAAGCCCTTGTTTGAGGATTTTTGGGAGCGATACATTCAATCATTGGATGAAACCAAGAAAAAAAAGTATCGAACGACGGCGCGACTCACGATGGTGAAAGGGATGAATGATGTGGAAACTCCCAAGTATGCTGAGCTTATTCTCCGAGGCGACTTTGATTTTGTAGAAGTGAAAGGATACATGCACGTGGGAGAGAGTCAGAAGCGATTGTCGCGGGACAACATGCCCACGTTTGAAGAAGTGAAAGCGTTTGGCTTGCGTGTGTTGGAAGACTTGCCCGAGTATGAGTGGGCCGGCGAACACGTGCCGAGTGATGTGATTTTACTGGCAAAGAAAAAGTATCACAAGCGAACATGGATTGATTTTGACGCGTTTTTTGAAATCATGAATGGGAAAAATCCCGAAAGTAATTTGGATGCGGAACGTTACTCCGTGGCCACACAAAAATCGCCCGAGAGCGAACGAGATGTGGGCGTGTTGCAATAAAAAAAATAATTTTCTCGAGTTTTTGAAAAAAAAATCGTTTTGTATTGAATTAGTATGGGGTTCCTTTAGGAACCCGATTTCATTTTCCCGGGCTTTTTTCAAAAGGCCGAATTCAATGTTGCTGCAATCGTTTAGGAAGCACGTAGAATCGTTCGAGGACGCGAGCGTGCAGGTCGCCGGTAAAGTGGAATTCGCGGGAGCGAGTAGTGGAGCGCAAGCGGGTTCGGCGAACATTGAATTGTTCGACAATTTCTCCAATAGGTTTGTTGGTTTCGCGAAGTAAACGAATGACTTTGGGGGATGATTTTCGAACGTCGACTTCGGAATAGGCTTTGGCGATCGTGTGGCCGTGCCAGTCGAAGCGGATGTGGCGCATCATCTTAGAAGAAGTGGTTTTTCTCTTTTCCAGGTGAAATTCTCCATCGGGAAAGGTATCGCGGATAAAAAGTGTCGTCCCAATAGGGCGAGAGAGAAGGGTGGCAAACCACCGGGGATTTCGCATAGCTATAGGGGAAGACAAAACTTAAAAAACGCGACTGAATTAATGAGAGGAATGGACGATCATCACAAAGAAAAAAAAGGAATTCCCCTCGTTTTTTGGGGATGGGCAGCGTTACTCGTAATTGGAATAGTGGCGGGCGTTTACATTGCCCCTCATGTTGAACCTTGGGCGCACCCCGAAAGGGCAGAAGCCGTAGCGCATGCGCAGCAGTTGCAAGTTCAGAATCGTCTCCTCAAAGAGCAAGTGGATTGTTTAGTGGGTGGCATTCAGAGTGAGAACGGGGAAGCGACCCTCGCCGAGTGTACCTAAAAAATTTTCCCTAGGATTATAACGCGAACCCCAACCCAATGGACGCATGCGGGTAGGAATAGGAATATGGGGAATCGTGCTCTTGCTAGGGTGTCTCGAGGCTCCTCTTTCGGGAGGAGAGATCTTTTTTTGTGTAAATGCGGCGAGCGTAGGAGGAACGGGAGTTCCGGATTGCGTGACTGCGGACGCGTGCGAAGGAGAATGGGAGAAGGTTGTGGGAAATGTTTCCCTAAGTCACGCAGGGGTGGGTGGAAAAATATTCTTGACACGTGCGAGTGTAGAGAAAGCGTGGGTAGGATTGAACCTCGCGGAGAAAGCGCTCGAAGAAACCGTGAAGGCGTGTGAAGGGGGAAATATTGTAGGGGTAATTGACAAAGGCTCCGTGGCTGCGGGAGCATTGCAAGTAGGATTGAGTGCGAGTGAGCAGGCGTACGTTCACGTCTTGAACGCAGCAAAAGCGAGTGTGGAAGATGCTAAGAAGGACGAATGGGAGCGCGTGAAAGACGCGGAAGGGTTTGAGGCGTATGCGGAATTGCTAACACTGGTGCAATCGTTGGGCGGAGACAATACTCCCAGTATTTTGGCGCAAGAGATTGAGGAGAATCAAGCGCATTATCAAAAAATTGGTTCTGCATTGAGCGAGAAACCATTGCCGGGGCACGCGATTGATTGGAGTAACGTGTTTGAGTGGTATGACACAGGAATCAAGACGTGGGCGACGAACAAGCAAACCATCTTGTGGATTTCGGGAATTTGGCAGGACGTGTTGGGTTCTGCCACTAAGAAGAAGAATTGGGGAAAAAATATCGGACTGTTAGAAGAAATTCACGCAGATGAAGTGATGCAGGAGATTGCACGCACGGTGGAACCGGAAGGCGGGATTGTGGTGCGCATAGTGGAGAAAATTTATGCACTGGAAGAAGGGAGGAAGAAGTTAGGAGTGGAAGAACAGAAGAAAGTGCAACAAATGAGTGTGCGGTGGGAAACCATTCAAAAAGAGTGGAATGAAAAAAAAGAATTATTTTTTGCAACCGAGGAGAATGCGGAAAAAGCAGGAAATTATTTTGAAGGAATGAATAGTGAAGAGAAAAAAGTAGGGGAAATAGAAAATGAAATGAATGAATTAGCGAATGAGATGAACGAAATTAGTGTGGCGGCGAATGAAAAGAAAAATAGTTTGGGAAGTCGCATCGAGAGAATGCGGAATGGAGAACGACGTTTGAATGATGCTGCACAAAACATAGAAGAGTGGAAAAAATATGAGAAAGTAGTCAATACGTGGTGCGAAGAAAAGGCAGCCGAGGTCGGTTGGAATGCGCAGGGCGGAGGGTGTGCGGCAGTGGTGGAAGCCTTAGAGAATAACCCGGCAAACAGTGAAAGTGCGTGGGGTTTTGAGAAAGCGTTAGAAGCATGCGTGAGTGAACTGAATGAAATAGGAAAAGGAAAAAGCGAAACCGAAGAGTGGGCAAGCGAGTGGTTTACGATTGAGTTTGGATTGCAAGCCGGCGTGAGTGCGTGTGAAAGCCAAGTGGCCGCGGCAAAGCAGCACTACTTTTCGAGCTCCCTCGTGAGTGAATGGATGGAGTGGAAGGAGCGGGTCGAGGAAGAAAAAGAAGCGCTGGATAGTGGAATTACCAAGGGAGTGCTGGAAAAGAGTCACGCGAGCTTGAGCACAAAAGCGAAGGGAGTTTTAGAAAAATCCAAGGGTTGGCCGGATGCGGGAGGAGTGCTCGCGTCACTAGAAGAGTTGGAAGAGGTGAGTGGAGAAATGCAAGAAGTGTTGCTAGGAGGAGTGCAGAAGGAAGTGAATAAACAAAGTTGGAGAAGCCAAAACGCGGGAGCGGAAGTGAACGAGAGCGAAAGTACGATGAACGTATTTTTCGAAATTCTTAACCCATACAAAAAAGAAATTGAATTGAGCGGGCCGGTGTGGATTCCCATTCCATTCGAGGAAGCGAAGATTCTGAATGGGGAAGCAGGAATAGAGTGGGGGAATAACGAAGTAGGCATTAGCGAATTTTTTTTAGGAACACAAGGAAAGAAAATAGAGGCAAATGGAAAAGCCAAGTGGATAACCGCTTCGTGGGTTCCGGAGTCGACACTCGTGTTAGGAACCACGGCATTTAGAAAAGTGAAGGGAACTCTCCACGCTCACGTCGCAGGGGTGAATGCGCAGTGGGAGTGGGAAGCGTTTCCCGGGACGGTGAAAGAAAGTGCCGTAGCGATGCATGATGGAATTCCCGTTTCGACGAGTTGGCAAGGACCTGTCGCGAGTGGGAAGGTGGAAGTAAACGAGAAAGAGGAAGTGATTCATTGGTCAGTGGTGCAGGAGAAGATAATTAGCGTAAGTGTCGTCGTGACGGAGACAAGTGAAAATGGAGTCGTACTCAAAGAGTATGAAGTAACAATTCAAAACAAATTGGAAGATAGCGTGGTGGCCCATATTTCAACGGGAATTCTGTCCAGTGTAGAGGCAGGAGAAATGATTGCGTTTGATGAGAGTGGAACAAAAGTAGGATTGGCAGCCGGGCCTCTTGGAGAATGGGTAGTGCAAAAGGTAACCATTCCAGGAATGGGAAGTCGGATGATTACGATGGTACAAACGGTAGAAGAGGACGACGGGGATGGAGTAATTGAGAAGTTGGAATTTTTTTTGAATGAAATTAAGGATAACGCATCCATTGAATGGGCGGCGGAAGCGCATAAGCTGAGTGCGGAAGTAAAGCAAGCGAGTGCGAGCAATCTCCCAGGAATCGCGCAGAAAGTGAGCGCGCTGAAACTGAAAGTGGAAATGGAGAAAACAGAAGAGGCGAATGCGTTGAGTCAGTGGAAGTGGGTGAAAGAAGAAATACAAAAAAATGGAATGGAAAACGACATTGAAGTGAGCGAGTGGTGGACGCATGGAGAAATGGCAAGAGTGAAAAGAGATTGGAAAAAAATGATGGAGTTAGCGGAAAAAATAAAGAAAAAGATAGAAGAAAAAAATAAAGTGCCCGCAATAGAGTTGGAAGGAAAAAATGAACTAAGTGAAGAGAGAAAAAAAGTGCAAGAAATAGAGGAGAAAATAGGGGAGTACAAGAAAGGGTTGAGTGGAGTGAGTTGTGCCAAGTTAGTGGAAGTGCAGTATTATTGTCCGATTAATGAAGAGCGACTGAGAGAAATGACGAGTGGAAATAATGCAAACAAGAAAGAGATAGAAAAAATGGAACGAGCGGCAGAGAAAGGGGAAACCTACGACGTAGAAACAATGGTGCGAATACAGAAAGAAAATACAGTATGGATAGCAGAGCTAGAGGGTGCAAACGAGGCGATACAGAACACGAGCACGGGATTGTTGAATGAGATAGACGCGTTGGATTGGAAGAACGGAGGAAGTGAAGTCGTAGCAGCGGTGGAAAAAGCAAAAACGGCGCAAGAGAAAGGAGAATTTTCCAAGAGTATTTTTGTAGCGAAAAATGTGTTGGGTTTTTTGAATCAAAATAAGGCAAGCGGATTATTTTCCATTCCATGGATGGGGTGGCCATTGATGGGAGTGGGATTAGTGGTAGGAGGATACTGGGTGTATTGGAAAAGAAAGGGAAAAGTGGAAGAAGTAAAAGTGTTGAAGCCCCTTCCAAAAGGAAATGCTAGTTTAGGGAGCGAACCAGTTTATAGTGACGAACCAAAACCCCCGCGCACGAAAAAGGAACGCCGAGAAGAAGAGTGAGTGCGAGCATGAAGAGAAAACCATACGCGGCGGCGTTGAGTATACTTGCGCGTTGCGTGGTTTCAATGACAGTGGCCCAAAATAAGGGAGTGAGAAAGAGGAGAGTGATTCCCCCGAGAATGGGAACAATGGTTTTCAACACCGCGCGACCGACACGCCATTCGTCTTTGGAAATAATGAAACCGAAGATAAAGGCGAGGAGTACCAGTGCGACGAGACGATAGGAGGAAAGATAGAGGAGAACAAGATAAGTGATTAAGGCGAGGAGAAGAGAAAAAACCCAGTGCGTGGTGCGGATCATGATTATTCCCCCACGTCCACGGG
>CAYHJZ010000051.1:0-6312 GCA_964357115.1 uncultured archaeon
CTCATTCAAGATGAACTCAAAAAAAGGAAAATAACTCCTCCGCAGCTCCTTTATGAAATTCTATTCCAAGAAAAAAAAAGAATAAGAAAAAACTGGCCACTTAGCCCGTCTGTCCTCCGCACTTTGGGGATTCGCGTCACGGTTGACTGGATTGGAATACATTTCTATATTCCAAAAGATTTTGCTAGAGAGTTTTTGCGTAATTTTCCCGATTTTTCTATTGATACTGTTGCTGGGTTTTCTGATCAAACGACCACTTTTTTTCTGACGCACCCTGGTTCTCCTGCCGTGCAACTGAGACATGCTCCCATCTCATTTACTCTTGGAGGCTCCGATAAAAGAAATTGGGTCGAAGATCACGAGCGCTGGCATGATTTTGACCGTGTTTCAAGAAGAGTAAAACCTACCCATGATGATCTCCCACTGCCTTCTGCTCGTCGCTTAAAGTTTCAACACGCTCAAAATCTACTTGATAATTGGTTTCGAAACGAATTATCTGCTACTGTTGTTGGCGGGTACCTCTCTCGCTTCGCCACTCGAACTGAAGAAAATCTAGTGGAAACCATTGGAAAAATTCTCTCTGATAATTCTCGTCCTATTTCTATTTCTCACCGCTACATATTCCGCCTCTTTGTGCGAATGGAATACTACAATAGTGTTATTGTAAAAGTTCAAGAAATCCTCGCTAAACGAATATCTGTGCGGCGGCAACGAAATAACTATTCTGGAGAATTACGAGAACGGGAATTTGGGCAACACGCGTTAGCAGCCATTGTCGCAAACACCCCTACCTCTAACCTTCTTCGACGACTCGAGCGAATCCAAACGCATTTGGAAAGAATTTCCCCTACGAAGGAACACGCGCCACGTGCCACTGCCCACCCTTCTGATGTGAGGATGGCGCAACTCACCATTCAGCGCGTCCTTAGAATGGCTAATAAAGAATTTGGAAGACCGGCCGTGCGAGAAGCACTGGAGAAAGTGAGAGGTGGAAATCCTGCTCCGGCCTCCTATAGGCAAATCATGGATGTCTTTATTGATCTCTATAAAGAAAAATGGGCACGCGCTAATGAGGAAAAACTTCAACAAATTCAGAACATTATGCCTCCTCCAAAACCTGCGCAAAGATGATTTTTTGCTTCTGCAAAAACTACATCAACTCTCGACCAAAATCGGAAATGTCATCCTCGTCTCTCAAGTTTACGGCGTACCCTTTCAAGTCAAAGGTGGCATAATCGGTTTGAATTAACGCCCCGCGGAAAATCATTCGCGCAATATACACCCACATTAGTTCGCGCAGCTCAAACTTATCATCCTGCTCCATTTTCTCCGTCACCTTTTTCACTAATTCCTTGAGTGCAGGAGCATTGTAGAAATCGATCAAGCGATGGTATTCGCCTTCGGTTTTGACCACGGGGGTGTTCTTCAGAAACGCATCGATTTCAGACAAATCTACCATCTCGTGCAGCGCGCGATCCATGTACGAATGGATGGATTGAGTAATATTGTGAAGCTGCCGAAAGGGCACGTTTAACGAGAGCGTGGAGTCCTCGTATTCATTTTTTGAAAACGAAACAAATCCAGGAAAATTAGCCGTAAAATGAATGTAAAAAGGAGATTTTGCCTGAACGTGACTTTCATTGGACATACTAGACATCGTCTCCCGGAGATTAAAAGGTGCCTTCTACTTCCCCCCGAATCGTTTATGCCGTTGCACCGAGGAATTATAACCCTTTTTCCCGTGGAATAAGGTATGGATCCCCACATCATCGAGTGTTACGAGACGGCGGCTAAAGTTCACGCGCTCTGCCGAACGCACGCGCGCAACACAATTCAACCGGGAATGAAACTCCTCGACATTGCGGAAGACATCGAAGCCCTCACGCAAATACACGGATGCGGAATCGCATTCCCTGTTAATTTATCTCTCAATGAAGTCGCCGCCCACTACACGCCGAGCGAAAACGACGAGACCACGGTGGAAAAAGGGGACGTGTTGAAAGTGGACATTGGAATCCACAACCATGGATACTTGGTGGATGCGGCGATTACGCTGGATTTTTCCGGCGACAAGGAAGTGGAGAATTTATTGAGCGCGACGCAAGAAGCACTCGAATCCGGATTCTCTCAAATTAAACGCGGCGCCCGCGTCTCCGACATTGGAAAGGCGATTGCCCAAACCCTTCACGCGCGAAACGTGAAACCGATTGAAAACTTATCCGGGCACGGAATTGACCAATACACCGCGCACTGCGCTCCTTCCATTCCGAATGTGGAAACCGGCGACGCAGAAACACTCGAAGACAACGCCGCGTACGCGATGGAACCCTTTGCCAGCATTCGAGGAAACGGACGCATTAGTGACACGCCGCAGTGCGAAATATTCGAAGTGAGCGAACCCACTAATATGGTGCGAAATCCCGCGGCGAGAAAACTCTACGCATTCTGCGAAGAAACCTATGATGGTTTCCCTTTCGCGGAACGATGGATCGCGCGCGACCTCGACATGAGCGCGTTTTCACGAAAAATAGCGCTGCGCGAACTCGTCAAATTCGGCGCGTTCGAAGCTCACTCGGTACTGCAAGAACGAAAAGGAGCCATCGTAGCGCAGTTCGAGACCACCATCTTAATAAATGACGGAAAGGTTCACCGTCTAGTATGACCGGTATTGACGCGACGAGAAAATCACTCATTATTGCGGGAGGAGTATTCCTCTTCACGCTCGCGTGGACCTTCTTTCTCAACCAACTCGGCCTCACCCCCGATACGCTGCTCGCCGGAGTCGCGGACCTTGACTTTATTGCCTTCATTTTGTCGCTCCCTTTTGTGCTATTTGCCGTGACCTTTTCTCTCACACTGGCTCTCATTTCTGCGTCAGCGGATAAAGACGATCGCGGACGCATCTACGCGGCGACGATTATTCCCAGTCTCTTGGCTACGGCCATCGGGGCCTTTCTATTTCCCTCTTTTGCGCAGTGGTATCCGCTGGCTTTATTCTATTTTGGGAGCATTCCTCTCATTCTCGAAACGAGTCGCATGAAACGACTCGAACTCAAAAATTTTGTCTTCTTTCGTTCCAGTTTCGCGGGAGCGCAGCGCGGACTTCAAGTGTTGTCGATTGGAATCCTGGTTACTCTATCCATTGTCGCCTTGCCGCAGAACGCGGTCTTGTTTGGTGGATTTGAAGATGCCTTGTTTCAAGGAAAAGTATTGGAACAACTCGACGTGCAAAAGATTACGGCGGATTTTCTGATTGTGACACAGCGCAACACGCTCACGCAAATCATGGAATCCGCGACCTTTAACGCCATTCGAGAAAAAAACGATCCCGAAGTCCAAGCCTTTGTGAATGTCATGGATCAAACCCTCGACAACGTAAACTCGCCCACGTATCGTGATCAAGTCAACGCGCAAATCGCTACACAGCAACAAAAAATTGACACTTCTGCACTGGCTGCTCAAATTGAAAACACGGTGCCGGGATACAAGACGATCAAAACCTACTACTGGCTCGTCGCCGCCCTCATGGGGACGCTGCTCTTCATGACAATCGCTACCTTTGTCATTCAACCCTTATCCGCGGTGTTTGGAACGCTATTCAATCAATTCATTCCTAAGAATGGGGGATTCGGAAGCACGAGCACGCCCTATGCGTCCTCCACTGGATTCGAAAATCCCTACACGGCACCTGAACCCGTGAGGGAAGAACCTCCTTCTCCTGCGGTGCCGCAGACTCCAATGTACACGCCAGTGGACGCGCCGGCTCCTACTCCGCCGCAACCGTAATTCTTTCTTATTTTTTTTTTTTTTATAACACAAACTTGTAACGTGTTTAAATCAAAAAAAAAAAAAGAAAGGTGGATTTTTTTTCAATCCCCCTATAACGCCCCTGCAGGGATTTGAACCCTGATTACAAGCTCCGCAAGCTCGCGTACTATCCAGGTTATACTACAGAGGCTGAATTTTACTTTACTTAATTATAGGCCTACCGAGGGGTTGAAAATCCCTCCTAGTCCCTCGCTTCCAACAGCCGACCTTTTAACAAAAGGTCGATCAAAATTTCGATGAACCCTTTGATAAAGGGTTCCGAAACTGTTGATGCCCACGAGGGGATTTGAACCCCTACCGCCAGCTCCACAGGCTGGAATGCGACCACCACACTGCGCGGGCCATGATTTTCTTCTCTCGAAGAAAAACAATTCCTGTAATTAACTAAGAAAGACCAATGAATGCTTTTAAACAAAGTGCCGGTTTTTCGACGCATATCCCCCTTAAATAGGCCAAAAAACACGCCTCCCTTGCATGAAATACCTCCTCCTCCCCCACGCGAGCACGCCCGGACTCATTGCCCTCGTCCTCATCGTCCACTTCTCCTTCCAAATCATCGCCTCGCAATTCTATCCCGCTGAAATACCCATCTTTGCGGGAATACTCTACGTTCTCTCGGGGGGCATTGATCTCCTCGTCGCCGCCCACATGATGCGAAAATCCGTGGACGAAAAAAAGAAACAATTCCTCTACATGGGAGTCGGACTCTGCGTGCTGGGTATTACCTTCATGCTCGCCGGACTCGGCATTGCGGGATTCTTCGGACTCCCCGCGGCCGCGAACACGAACCTCGGAATGTACCTCCTCATCATTGGTACGGGAACGAGCGCGGGATTCTTCCTCCTCTCTCCCACGAATGAACGGTTGCACGAGGGACCCAACATCCTCCTCGCGACGCTCGCGTTGCTTGTGGTGGGAGTGATTGCGCTCTACCAACTCCACCATTACTTGCCCGCCCTCTACACGCTCGCGGGAACACCCACGCTGTGGAGACAACAACTTGTAACCATCGTGCTATTCCTCTTCGCCGTCGCCGCGGCACGATTCGCCTTTCACGCGAAAGAAAAAACCCTCTCCTTTAGCACGCAATGGAACCTCATCGGCATCAGTGTTCTTGCTCTCGTGATGCTCAACTTTCTACTCTCCACACGACCGGGAGACGAATACTCCTGGGCGGGACGCTTCTTCCACGTTTTGGCGTCGGGAGCGTTCATCCAATACTTATGGTGGGACGAACAAGGGGAATGAGGGGAATTCTCATTCTTTACTTTTTTTCATTTCTCTCCGCATTACAGAATCGGGTTTATATGGATTTTATGTCCCAATACCTCTCATGAGCTCCCTGAGTGTACAACCCGTGAAAGGAATGCGGGACATCATTGGAAAACCCGCCCGACTCAAACGATGGGTGGAAGCCACGATTGGAAAAACCGTTGCGAAATACGGCTTCGATCCAATTCAACTCCCCGTGCTTGAAAATTTAGAAACCTTAACCCTGAAAGGAGGCGGAGGCGACGACGTGGGAAAAGAACTCTACACGCTCGAAGACCAATCGGGAAGAAAACTCGGACTCCGCTACGAACACACCACAAGTTTAGCGCGCATGCTTGCTGCGAATCCCGAACTTCCCAAACCGGTGAAAGCATTCAACCTAGGCAACGTCTACCGATACGACAACCCCCAAGCGTTTCGCTATCGAGAATTCACGCAAGCGGATTGTGACATCATTGGAAGCACGCACGCCTCTGCGGATGCGGAATGCGTATCTATTGCCGTGGACGCGATGACCGCGCTCGGATTCGCCGAGTTTCGCATTCGAATCAACGACCGACGCATCATGAACGCGATGCTTTCCCTCTGCGAAGTCCCCGCGACGCACGCCAAAGACGCGATGCGCATCATCGACAAACTCGACAAAATAGGCGCAGAAGGCGTGAAAGCCGAACTCGAAAAACACGCCATTCCTACTGGCATCCTCGCCTACCTCGCGCAACCTCTTCCTAAAATAAAAAAAGCACTCGAAGAAGCGAATCACGACGTTGCGGGTGTTCACGCGCTCGAAAAACTATTCGCTTCGCTTGAGAACATGGGACACCTTTCTCACACGGTGTTTGATTTATCCCTCGTGCGGGGACTCGAATACTACACCGGAAGCGTATTCGAAATCTACGCCGGGCTCCACGTGAGTGTGGGTGGCGGCGGACGCTACGACGAACTCATCCGCACACTCGGGGGACCGCAAACGCCCGCAGTAGGAATTTCATTCGGCGTCGACCGACTCGTGGACGCACTCTCCACCACGTGGAATCACCCGGGGACGCACGCGTACATTATCCCTATCGGAAACACGTATCCTACTGCTCAACTCCTCGCGCGACAACTCCGAGACCACGGACACGCCACCGAGATTGACATCATGGGGCGAAGCATTGGGAAAAACATGAATTACGCGGACGCGAAACAAATTCCCTTCGTTATTTTCGC
>CAYHJZ010000052.1:0-6260 GCA_964357115.1 uncultured archaeon
CTGCGCCGCTTGTGTGGCGGAAACTTCTTCGTCTCTTTTTTTCAAAAATGCTCGCAGTTTTTCTCTCAATTCGGGTCTGGTTCCCAGGACGCGGGCAAAGAGTTTAACGTTTTTGTCAGCCATTCGAGCTCCCAGAAGTGCGGCGCGAACTTGTGAGATGATTGTGGTGTCCGCTTCTCCGTTTAGTATTCGCTCAATGCGTGTTGCCGTAGTGCTGTCGTCTCGTTCGGGTTTCGGTTTGCTCTCTTTTTCTTTTTTAGTGGAGGTCCTTTTTGTTTTTAGGGCCTGGAGTGCAGCAAATATCAAGTTGGCTGCAGTTTCGTTCAATCTGTAGGCGTTTACTCCTTGGTTTCTTTGTTTAAGGTATGCAATAAAAGAAAAAAAGGACCCTGCACGTGGGTCATTTGTCAATCTCGCGTATTCCCCCACGTCTCCCTTTGCTTGAATGAATGCTTGCGCGTATTTTTGCAGTTCGACTGGGGGCGTTTGATTTATGATGGTGACAAGTTCTTTAACGTCCGTCATAATAGCTGAATGTTTTTACTTGGTTAAATAGTTTCCCCTTTTCAATGTCTGCGGGGTCCACTTTTTCGTCGGTGGGTTCGAAAGTCGTAGGAGCGATCCTCATGTGAAGAGGATTCTCGCGTGATATGGTCAATGGTGCGATCTATTTCGCCTTTTCTTAGTCTTTCTTGCGCTCTTTTTTTCTTCTCGGCTTCTATTAATGCTCTCTTCACTTCGGGGTCTTCTAGTATTTTTCTGTACCACTTATATTTTTCGGGCGCGGTGGGCAGCAGTGCCGCTCTTAGTGCAGTCCAAACATGTTTCTGCACCGGTTTTCCACCCAGAATGTTCCGAATGTGCTCCCGTGCAATGTCAAGGCTAGGATTGGCATGTGGCTCATTTGCTATTTTTGCCGTGTTGGGGGTTCTTCTTGCTTTGCCCCGTTGCTTGCTTCTTTTGTCTCGCACTTTCTCGCGCAGACTGTTTATTACTAAAGATAAATTAGTTGGAAAAATAGAATTTGATGCGGGTATCTTTCCTTTCAGAACCACCTGCATGAGTAAGAAAAATATTTTTGCATTTCGTTCTTGGTGATGGTCAAAGTATCCTTTTGTATTTCCATCGTAGTGAAGGTACGCATCCGCGTATTGTGCTATTTCTCTGTTCGGAACTTTTTCGAGAAGTTTTACTAGTTTTTCGGCACGTACAAGCTGTGCATTGTTGGGCATGCTCGTTGATTGCTTTTTTTTCTATTAAATAGTTCCTATGGCCCCGGGCAGAATCGAACTGCCTCCTAATCCGTGTAAGGGAGTCGTCCTAGCCGTTAGACTACGAGGCCGTCGTTTTCGTCCGACGGTAACGAGAGACTACGCTGGCAGGGGTGAACCCCTGCGGTAGGCTAATGGATTCATTTTTCTTGTAAAAGGGTTAAAAGCCCGCGTCTGCCCTCTTTGATTTGAATGCCTTCCCTTCCGCTTTCCCAAATGATCACGTTTTCTCCTAACAAGAATATTCCGATTCACCGGTGGTTCTACTACCGCGAAGGGTACTCGAAAGCGTTTGTCGAGTGGGCGTTGCAATCGTATGCGATTCAAGGTCCCGTCCTCGATCCTTTTTGCGGGGTCGGAACTACCTTGCTCGCATGCAAGGAAAATAATATTTCTTCGATTGGGTGTGATGTTTCTCCCTTAGCACGTTTTGTTTCGGAAACCAAAACACAAAACTACGATTTGGAACTGCTCTCTGCTGAATTCGCTTCGTTGAAAAAACAATCCTTCTCCTTTCCTCGCGAAGGGCGAGTCGATTCGTGGGTCGCGAAGCGTTTTCACCCTCAAACGTTTAGGGAATTGCTTTTTGTGAAAGCATTTGTTGAAAACGATTTGAAAAAATCCCCCTTGCATGATATTGCGTTGCTCGCGCTCATTGATCAAACCCTGCGTGTTTCGAATGTGGAACGCCTAGGTGCGAGTCTGCGTAAAGTGAAGAATGGGTACATGCCCGTTCAGAAGTTTTGGTTGAAAAAAATGGAGCTCATGCTCAAGGATTTGAAGAAATCCCCGAGTGAGGGTCCGGTTCCTGAAATCGTGAATGACGATGCGCGTTGGCTCAAGAAAATTTCCTCTAATTCCATTGGGGGAATCATCACGTCTCCTCCGTACTTGAACAAGATCGAGTATGCTTCGGCCTACAAGCTCGAACTCGCCTTGTTTTTCGACGCCCCCGAGACGCAGCTGCGCTCTTTCGTGGGGGATGAAGCGCGAAACGTAACCCCTGAGTCGAATTTGCCGATTGTGGACGCGTATCTCAAGGACATGTCCCAGTGTTTCAAGCAGTGGAAACGCGTCTTAGTCGACGGGGGAAAGGCCGTCGTGAATGTCGCCGGGGGCGCGTTTCCTGATCGGGTCGTGCATAGCGATCAGTTGCTCCTCGATGCCGCGTTGGAGATGGGTTTTGAGAAAGTAGACAATGTAGTCGCGCGCACCATTGATGCGTATCAGCGTCACTCCGGTTTTGTGGGGAAAACCAATGAACGTGTTTTCGTGATTCAAAAATAATATTTTTTTTCTTTTTGTTAAAAAGTGGTTTAGAAAAAAAGTTCCGCGGCTGTTTTTTTTCAACCGCGTACTGGGAATTTTATTTTATTTCATCATCATGGGCCCGACGGCTTTGAGGACGAAGAATAGTCCAATTACAGTCCACGGGTTAAACCATGCCGGTGCGCCGCCCCATAATCCGAATCCTAAAATAAGGAATAGGACCGCAAACAACCAGGTCATCCAGCTCATATCCATTTCTTTAGCCATAGTTTTTTTCTCTCCTCTTGAGGGATTTCATCCCTTAATTGATGACCCGATGCGTTTGTTCCCATATAAACAATCGCCTTCTCGCCTGTACGATTGTCGAAAATTAGTCTTTTTTTCCATCTATTTCGTGGCGGAGTCGCGTCTCGAGGTCTTCCATCGTTAATCCATTATCTTGTTTTCCGTCTCGCGTCCGAATGCTTACCGTTCCCGCTTGCGCTTCTTTCTCTCCCACGATCACCATGTAGGGTATTTTTTCCATTTGCGCGGCGCGAATACGATAATTGAGCGTTTCGTCCGTCGCATTCATTTCGACGCGGAATCCTCTTCGCTTGAGTTCGTCGTACACTTCCGTCCCGTACTTCATGAATTTTTCACTCAGGGGGAGGACTTTGATTTGTACCGGGGATAACCACAAGGGAAACTTTCCCATCGTTTGTTCAATGAGGAATCCGATGAATCGTTCGTAGCTTCCTAGAATAGCCCGGTGAATGACGGTGGGAATCGCGTCCTGGTCATTCTCATCCGTGTACGTGAGTCCGATTCGCTTGGGCACCATGACGTCCAGTTGCACGGTCGCAATCGTGTCTTCTTTTCCTCGAACATTGCGTGTTTGAATGTCTATTTTGGGTCCGTAGAAGGCGGCTTCATCCTTGGCTTCGATGATTTTTACCTTTACATGTTCAGCGGCCTTTCGTAAGGATTCGGCGGCCTGTTCCCATCGCTCGTGATCGCCCGTGTATTTTTCCGGGTGTCCTTCGAAGTCGGGGAGGGAGAGTCTAAACCAATAATTCTCAATCCCGAGGGTTTTGTAGAGTCGGATATTCATCTGCAAGACGCGCGTTACTTCCTCTTCGACTTGCTCGGGTGTTACGTAGGTGTGCGCATCGTTCTGCGTGAATCCGCGCGCACGAATAATCCCATTCAACGTGCCGCTCAATTCGTATCGGTACAAGTTTCCCGCTTCCGCTAAGCGATAAGGGAGTTGCTTGTAGCTCTTCACCATTTCTTGAAAAATCATGTGGTGCTGCGGACAATTCATCGGCTTCAAGTAATAGTTTTCTCCCTCAATCTCAATGGGAGCGTACATGCTGTCGGCGTAATAGGGAATGTGTCCCGTCTTCTCGAATATTTTTCCTTTCGTGATCGCGGTGGTGCGTACGTAGTGGTAGCCCGCAAGTTCCTCTTCTTTTCGCATAAACTCGAGGAGCGTGTGGAATAATTGTTCTCCATTCGGCAACCATAATGGAAGCCCCTGCCCCACGTCCTCGTTGAACGTGAAGAGTTTCATTTCTTTTCCAATGCGGTTGTGGTCGCGTGCTTCTCGTTCTTCGAGTTGCACGAGGTGCTCATCTAATTGTTTTTGCGTCGGGAAGCTGATTCCGTAAATGCGTTGCAGTTGCTTATTTTTCGCATCCCCTCGCCAGTATGCTCCCGACACGCGTAATAGTTTCACTGCGCCAATGACTCCCGTGCTGACGACGTGGGGTCCGGTGCACAAATCCGTGAATTTTCCCTCTTCATACAATGAAACCGTTTTCACGTCGAGTTCGCGGAGTATCTCTACCTTGTACGCGTTGTTTCTTTTTTCAAAATGGCGAATGGCTTCTTCTCGCGTCACGTCGATGCGTTTCACGGCGTGATTTTCTTTGGCGAGTTCCCGCATTTTCTCTTCTATTTTTTGCAAGTCTTCCGTGCTGAAGGAGCGTTCGAAGTCAATGTCGTAGTAAAATCCTTCTTCCGTCGCGGGTCCAATGGTAATGATCGCATTCGGGAATAATTCTTGGATCGCGTACGCCATGAGGTGCGAGCTCGAGTGCCAGTACACGTCTTTTCCTTCGTCCGAGTCAAACGTATATACTTTGAATTTTCCCTCGTGTTCTATTTTCTTGGTTAAGTCAATCATTTCCCCGTTCACACTAGCCGCGAGTGCGTCTTTGGCGAGTCGAGCCCCAATCTTTTTCACCGCGTCGAGGGCGGTTTCTCCTTTGAGTATTTGGATGATCTTCCCGTCCGGGAGGGTGAGGTGAATCGTCTCAGGCATATATTTAGTTAGACTCGGAATGATTTAAATGGTCAGTGCTTGAGGTGCAATTTCAACCATCGTTTGAGTTTTTCCCGTGCGCGACTCTCCGCCCTGCGTACGTTCCCTTCCTTGGGTCGGGTTTCTCCCGGCATGGTTTGAATAATTTCCTGCGTGGAGAATCCAATCATTCGTGCCCATAAAATGTATCTTTCATTTTCGCTTAATCCCGCTTTAGTGAATGTGCTCATGTGGTGCTCTCTTTCTTCTGCAAGGGATGCCACTTGGGATACGCGGGGGATTCCTTTGCGCGGCTTCGGAACCGATTCCTTTTCCCATTCATTGACCTGCGCCCGGTCATGCATGTCTCTCATTCGACTATGCATACTTCTTCGCGCGCGTAGACTGGGTAATGGCATTCTTGCTTGTTCTCCTTTCTCGTTTAAGGCGTTTTGCCTGCGTCGAGTTGAAAAGCCTGCATTGCGTACTAGGTTCATGCAGCTCCAGAAGCCCACTCCCGAGACGTGTGTGAAATGTCGCGGTCGCTTGTGGTGTGGTCCCACGTGTTGGATTCTAGAAAAACACGAGTCGAAGCAAAAGTCCCTTTCTCAAATAAAGGAAAAATCGTTCGCCGGGAGTTCTCCTCCGAGCGTTTTCGTGTCGCACTTTGGCTATCCTAAAGTGAAAATTGCTCCCATGGCGCCCACGAATTATTTGAATGCGGACGCCGCGGACGAATTGGATAATCCCGAGCGTTGGTTTGGAAAGAGCTTGAATGAGATTGTGAATTATCGTTCCCAACTCGTGCGCTCGAATATTCCCATATCCATTCACGCGGCCAAGGACCCTTCTGCTGACTTACAGAAGATTCAAGAAATCGCTATGTCGCACGAGAAGGTGGACGTGGAAGTGGAGTTAAGCAAAACCCCTCAATCCCAACTCGAGTTTTCGCACGACGCGCCTCCCATGGGTCCACAGGCGCCGATGAAGTCGTTTGATTTGCAGGAGGATCCTAAAATTCACACCAAAATAGATTACCTCGTCTCCGACACGCACGTGAAAGCCGCGGATGCGATGAATGAGTTGTATTCCGACAAGACGCCCGTGCATCATTTGTATAAGCTCTTGAGCGCCGGCACGTTAGGGGAGAAAACCAATCGAAAATTAGTTCCGACGCGATGGTCCATCACAGCAGTGGACTCTAACATTGGAAAGGAGTTGCTCGAGAGCGTGCGGTATTTTCCTCAAATCAATGAGTTTCGTTTGTTTGAGTCTCATTTCTTGGACAATCATTTCTACGTCTTGCTTGCTCCCCGAGAGTGGAGTTTTGACATCATGGAAGCGTATCGTCCCGGTAGTTTTTGGGCGCAGGAGATGAAGGAAGTGCACATGAGTTGCGATCATGAATTTTTTGAAGGGAGAACCAATTACGC
>CAYHJZ010000053.1:0-6240 GCA_964357115.1 uncultured archaeon
GTCTGAAAGAAATCGGCTGCACCACTCTTTTAACGAGAGAAATTCCTGGAGAAAACCGCGACACGATTGGGTATCGCTTCTCCGAATCGGGAATGGAAGAATTCGTCACGGACGGAGTGGTGGGATTGTATTTCACGCCCCCCAATCGAAGTATTTTCGTGCGGAAGCTTCGAGGAACGGATCACTCCAAGTCGGTGCACTCGTTTGATATTACTCCCAACGGCATTCAGGTTCGTCCACGAGATGAAATGCTCTGGGGCGCGCTGAGACAATGATTCCCCCCTAACCTAAAGACTAGACGTTAAATAAGAGTGAGAGAATAGGTAACCAAGTAAAAAGTAGGCAGGAAAAATAGAATCAGTAGTCAAGAAGATACTGATCTCTATAATGCGAGAGACGATATCAAGGCATTGCAGTTAAACGAATTTTCATCCCATTTATTCCCTACTTTTTTCTCCCCACACATAATAATCCCCGGTATCCGAAACGTGATATGGCGGCATCGCAGTTAAACGAATTTTCATCCCCAATTGTATGTATAAGTTGAATAGTTTTCTCCTTAATTCAATATACTCCAACCTATTGATCGCACCAGATACCCGTGAATTATCAAACTTTTTACCTAGTTCCACGACGGAGCGAAGGATTTCCGGACACGACTTTTCATTTTTAATCCATTTTTTCCCCAGGTAGATAGTAGTATATCCGACTACTCTCCCCAAATCATCAATGGGAACAACATGCATAAAACGAGTGTTAAATGGAAGCAATGAATGTTTACTTAATCGCCTTTCTATATGAAGGGAAAAATCCATCGAAGATGGATATCCTCTTATAATATCCCACGCAGGATGAGTGTGAATCCAGGAACGAAGTTTTCGATTATACTTAGCATCCATTAGAGTAAACTCTTCAAACCTGCCCATCGATGCCCCAATCATTTTTCCAGGCCTTCCAAATTCTTTAACAAAACCAACCTCGTGAGTGGATAGTTCAGGAAATGATTCAATAACACCTTTCACACTATTCGGTTTTCGTGTATCGAATTCTACATCGTATTTATTTGTTTTCAATGAAACACACGACTGCAAATACGCGAGACTCGCTAACGCACCCGTATACGCCGCACTTTTTAGCACACGTCTCCGCGAAAGATTTACTGGCTTGCTCGTTTCACCATTCTTTTTAGAACCAGGTCGTTTGGATCTTCTAAATAACTTTCCAAAAAGTTTCCCGCTCATGCCGCCAAAACGTTTCCCGACAATATAAAATGAACACCCTTTACTGACTGTAAGAAGTCTTCTATTTCGACCACGCATCGAGATACGATTTTACTGCGGCAATTGCATCCTGGTGCGTCTTTTCAATCGACTGATTCGCGTCAATGAAAATAAACTTCTCATTCGGCAAGAGGCGGGGAAGATTCACGTATTGTTTTTTCACTTTCTCCAAAAAGGATTGCTTCTCAAACGCATCCAAATTCTTTCGAGAAGAGGCCATGCGTTTCACACACGTTTCGGGATCGGCATTAAACACGAGCACGACATCAGGAATGGGAAAACCCGCGTTCTTTGAAACCAACTCGCTGGAAAGAATACCTTGCGCGCTCTGGTACGCAATGGTGCTGTACTTGTAGCGATCACACACGACAATACGACCTGCATGAATGGAAGGGGCAATGACCTTGTCCACGTGCTCCTCGCGATCCAAAATAAACAATTCGAGAATTCGATCCTTAGGAACACTCGCCGCGTCGGCACGACTTGCGTTTAACGTCTCATGAATCTCTTTCGTAAATTTGGTTGCCGAGGGCTCGCGCGTCAACACGACAGAATCCGATTTTCGATACTGATCAAAAATCCACCCTGCAAGCAAATGCGCTTGCGTCGTTTTTCCGGAACCGTCGATTCCTTCTACTGCGATGAAAAATCCTCGTTCGACCATGCTCATATCATTCCTATCGTGTAAGTACTGAAATGGCCTTCAAAATACGTTTAAACACCACGGTTGGGGAGCCGTGACCGTCAATGTAAAACACAGGATAATGAGTCGAAGCCCATTCTACCACGGGAAGGGTTTCTTCCTCATAGACCTTCCAACGCGTCGCGATAATGGAAGGCGTATCGTCTTTTCGCGTGACGAGGGGACCCTTACAAGAGGAACATTTTTTCATTTTGGAAACATTGTCTTTCTTTCCAAAAATCATCCCGCATTTTTCACACTGGCGACGCGTGAGGATACGATCGTGCACCTCCTCTTTTTTCACATCAATAAAAATGAACGCGTCAATGTGCGATCCTTGGTGCATGCGCGTGGCCTGCGCCATGCTGCGGGGCAATCCATCAAAAACAATATTCTTTTTCCCGTGTGCCTTCATGGCGTGTTCAAACACTTCAAAAAAAATACGACTGGAGACCAACTTTCCTTTCGACGTGTAGGCGGTTATTTTTTTGGAGAGAGGACCCTTTCGCGCGACGTGATCGCGTAGGGCTTGACCCATGGAGAAATGCACCCACCCTTTCTGAGCGAGTTTTTGCGCATACGTTCCTTTTCCCGCGCCCGGAGGACCTAACAAGACAATCTTCATTTCGTCATCCCCTTTTTCACAACGTGAGAAGGTTTCTTGGATTTTTTAAGGACGCGGGGTCGTGTGGAAGCAACCGAGCTCTGCAGACGCAGACCTACGCACCACTGCTGCTTGCGTGCGGAAAACTGGCTCACCTTTCGTGCAAAGGCGAGTCGCCATTTTTGTTTGGGGGGAAAGAAAGGCGCAATGTACGCGTGCAGCTGTTCGAGAGAGGGATCGCTTTCCGTAAAAAGATAGGCATGAATGAGTCCACGGGGTTTGCACCAGCGCAACGCGGCAGGAAGATACTCTAACGCCGTTTCGGGAGCAGGCATCACGACATGATCACAACGTTCTTCCACAGGAACGGAGGAAACATCCCCCATTACTACGGAGACTTTTTTCTGCACTTTATTCAACTGAATATTTTCTTCCACAAAGGGTTTAGCCGCCGGATTCCACTCGATCGCGTACACGCGAGACGCCAACGTGTGGCGAGCTAAAATAATGGGATACAATCCTACTCCCGAAAAGAAAACAGCAACAGACTGATTCTTTTTCACCTCTTTCGCGACGCGTTGCCGCTCCATACTCAGACGGGGATTCATGAATACTTTTCCCGGATCCACGCGAAAACGGCATCCCCACTCGACGTAGTCGGCCACTGAATCTTTTTTCCCCACGAGCCAGCGAATCTTTTCAATACGATACTTTCCCGCGTGCTCACCCACCTTCTCAAACACGCGCGTAAAACGAGTGTTGGTTTCGAGGAGACATTTTGCGATGATTTTTTTCTTTGATTTTAAGGAGAGCGGAATTTCAATCAGCGCCATGCTCCCGAGTGCATCAAATGAGTAAATCATTTTTTCTCGTTGAGCAGGGGAGAGGTGCTCATTCACCACTTCTCGAAACGAACGGACACGCGCCATGTGTCCAAAGTGGGGATAGACCTTATAAGAGAATCCAGTCCCCAAGAATAGAATGGACTTCTTTGACGCAGGCGGGATTATTCACGAATACTTCGTCCGACCCATGATTGATCCCAGCGTCGCCGGGTATAATCCGGTGAACACGGCCGTGTATGGAATTCTCCTCCTCGCGAGCGCATTCTATGTGATTTATCCCGCGCTCGCTAAACGAGGAATCCGCTTTGACCTTTCGTTCTTGCACATGCTCGGCCCCTACATTTTGTTTGGAATTTCCTTACGCGTGTTGGAGGATCAACAAATCCTCGCACGGAGCGCCAACCCCCTCGATCTTGGGTTCTATATTTTTACTCCGGGAATTTGGATCCTCACGTTCGTCCTCGTGATGGTAGGATTGCTCATTGGAAAAATAGTAGAGAAAAAATGGAACATTCCCGCGCAAAAAGGAACGTTGATTTTTGGTGCGCTTGTTGCCTTGCCTGTTTTTGTAGGAATGTTGCTTGAAGCCACTGAATGGGCGGGATTTGGAATTATTCTTCTTCTCTTTGGGGGAATATTTTTACTCGTTCGAAAAATTGCGAATCATTTCAGATGGAATTTTTTTTCTCACCCTCTCGCGCAAGCCGCGTTCGCGGGACAATTACTCGACACCAGTGCCACATTCACCGCGCTCGAATTCTTTGCGTGCGGAGAACAACACGTACTCCCCCGCCTCTTGTTCGGAGCCTTCGGAAACATTTCCTTCTTCGCCGTGAAAATCCCCCTCGTGCTCATCTTCCTGTATTTAGTGAATAAGGAATACAGCGGAAAGGAAAAAGACGCCAACCTCCTCGGATTCATCTTAATCCTCATCGCCATCCTCGGATTCGCCACCGGAGGAAGGGACGCCCTCACTGTGCTCGCGGGAACGTGCTCGCCGTAAAGGGGAATTAATAACCTTGAAGGGGCAAGAATCGTCATGTTCTATCTCATCGGAATCGGACTCAACCCCCGCCAGCTCACCTTGGAAGCCCTGCACGCGATTCAGCGCTGCTCGCGCGTGTATGTAGAAACGTACACCAGCAAATACAGCGAAGGGAACGTGGAAGAATTAGAACACGTGCTCCACCAAAAAGTCATTCCGAGAAATAGGGAAGAAGTGGAAAATGGAATGAAAGAAATGACCGAGCACGCTCGCCACGAATCAGTGGCATTGCTCGTGTTTGGAAATCCGTTGAGTGCCACGACGCACCACTCGCTTCTGATGGAATGTGTGAACCAGCGCGTGCCGTATCAGGTCATTCCAGGAATATCTATTTTCAACTACCGAGGAATCTGCGGCCTAGATGAGTATCGATTTGGGCGCACGTGCACCTTCGTCTTCCCCCAAGATGGATACGAACCCCTCTCGCCGTTTGACACGATTGTGGCGAATCAAAAGAGCGGGCTGCACACGCATTGCCTATTTGATTTACACCCAGAAAAACAACGATTCATGACCGTCCCCGAGGCGATTGAGTTTATTCACCACGCTGCGGCGGCACGCGACGTGAATGTGAACGCGTGGACGGGCGTCGGTCTCGCGGGAATGGGAAACGCGCACGCGATAGTCGACGCGGGAAAATTATCCGAGTTGTCCAAAAGAGAATGGACGGTTTTTCCCCAAAGCCTTATTGTGGTGGGAGAGCTCACGCCTTACGAAAGGGAAGCCTTACAAACCCTGACGCGGAAGAAATGGGTATAACGAGAAAAAGATAAGAGAAGAGAGAATGGAACGAAAAACGATGAATGAACACGCTTCCACCCCCACTCTCGAGCATCAACTCGGGGAGAAGGTCAACAAATACCGCCACGTCACGCAGACGGCGCTCAGCAAGGTACGCATTGCCGCGAAAGAAAACACGAAGGAGTACACGATTGCCATGGATTTCTTGACGATGAGCAACAACTACTTCAACGACGCGATCCACTTTCAGGAGCAAGGGCAACTTCTCCTCGCGCTCGCCGCATTCTCCTACGCCCACGCCTGGATGGACGCCGGCGTACGATCGGGAATCCTGGATGGGTTGCACGACGACGTGTTGTTCACGCTTCCCTAAATCCTTAAAAGAACCAAACGAGAGCAGGTAACGCATGGCTAAGATTTATCGACGAAACTTCCTCGAAGGAATTGGGGTTCCCCCAGAAGTCCTCGGCTTTGGCGCCGCGCTCCTGGCTATTGCAGTCATACTTCTCGTCCTCGTGGGAATTCCCGGAGGAAACGTGGTTCATGCCGAACTCTTGCAAAACCCCATCTCATTGGAGAAAAACGACTCGAGCGTGTTGCATATCAAAATAACGAATCCGCTGGAAGAGACGGTGACGGGAGTGCGCGTGTATGTTCAAACACCGGGGACGACGCAACTTAGTGTATATCCTCAAGAACACGTAATTCAGAAACTCGGGCCGCGCGAAACACGTGAATTGGAATTCGTGGTTCTTCCCCTCGACACGGGAGCCGCTCCTTTCCTACCAGGAGAATACAAGATCGACGTGATGGTGGAATTGAAAGGAACGCACTACCAACGCACGCGCACATTAATCGTAGAAAAATGATGATTTTAAAAAATAAAAAAAACGTGAACTTACTCTAATTCATTCTTTTTTCTTGGTAGAATAATGCGCGCGCAAGTAACTCTTTAATCGCTCCACAAACGCGTCTTTGTCTTTAACCAGAAAAATTCCCCCGGACGCGGTAGCGTGTCCCCCGGCTCGAGCGTCAGGAAGGCC
>CAYHJZ010000054.1:0-6171 GCA_964357115.1 uncultured archaeon
GGAGGCTTTTGTGTTACCAGGTTGCACCATGACCCCAAACTTTTGGAAAAAGTTTGATCAAAACCTTTTGACCAAAACCTATTAATCAAACCTCTTGATCAAAATCTTTGGATCAGAATCATCGGATCTAAACCCTTGATTCCAATCCTCGATTCAAACCCCTTCCACCCCCTATTCTTGCATGGGAGGAATTATAACCTATAATGCGTTTTTTCGCCTACTTATGCATCGCTTTTTCCTCCTCTTCGTGGCCTTCTTGTTACTGTTTTCCTCTGCCTGGTCGCTTCAAGCCGCCGACGCAGAAAGTGCGGTGGTTCAAGGAAATTTTTTAGAATCGGGAGAAACCGCTGTTGTATTTCAAGCCCTTCCCCAAACGAATGGCTCCGCTTCCTATTGGGTGGTCTCTCTTTTTTCGGGAAGTACTATCCGGGGCTTCATTGCACTAACGGATAAAGACAGCGCACTCGTTCCCGCGACCGCGTTGCGAACCCAATTGTTCTCGGCGAATTATTTGGTTCAGCGTTTAACGTCCATTAAGTCTCAAACCCCGTGGCTCATCTCCCTTCCTACCGTGAATAAGCTTGTCGAGCTCGCAAATGCGATAGAGAATGAATCCTTCGACGTGGACATTGTCTCCGACGCCCTTCCCAGTGGTTCGTTAAAACAAAACGCTGCTGCCTTGAAGGGAAAACTCGCCACGCTGGCGAGTGACATTCGTTCCTTGAGCGAGGAGATCAAATCCCTCAACGATATCGAAACGACTTTCCTGAATGTCTCCATCGACACGGGCGGCGTGAACGGCTTGCCCGAAAAATACAACGATGTTTTTGACGCCGTGGACTCGGTGAAAGCGCAGTCGGCTTCGTATGATCAAGATGTTTCTCAACTCAAGAATGCAATCGCTTCGTCTTCCTCGCTCGATGCGCAATCCAAATCTCAACTCATCGCCTTACTTTCCCCTTTGGGTGTAAATCAAACCCTCTCGAGTGCGTTTTCGTATTATTCCGATTTGTCCGCCGATAATCAGCAGCGCTTGTCGATTGAGTTTGCTTCCTTGGAAACCAAAGTGAATGCGTTTTCGTCCGTTTCCGACGATCGCGTGCTTCGTTCGGAGGCCTTTTCTATTATTTATTCTCCGAATGAGGGGCTGAGTCGCAGCACGCGTTTTTCTTCCTTGCAAGAAGCCGCGTCCCTCATTCTGGCGGAGGAGAATCGTCTGCGTTGGGTGAATCAATCCGCCGTAAACTCTTTTTCGGGCGCGTGGGAAAATGCAGCAAACGCATTTGAGAAGAAGCAGTATTCTACTGCTAAGGAAACCGCGCTCAAGGCGATTGATTTAGTCAAGCAGATTGATCGCGATGGCATTAACGATGCAGTGGATCCCGCACAGCAGGCGAGCGAAGCCCTCATCACGGGTTTTGCGTATTTGCTCGTAGGAATCGCACTCATCTTACTTGGAAACTTCGCGTTGAAGTGGGTTCGTTCGCGAAAAGAAGCGGCGGGAGAGAATAGTGAGTGAAAAAAGAGCGGACTGAGTGTTAGTGGTTTGGAACTAATTGTTTTTTTCACCAATTAAACTCAATCACGTCGCCGTCGTGCACGATGTAATCCTTCGCTACTTTTTGTCCTTCGAATTTACTACTTCCGGATAGTTTAGCATACTTGAATGATTCCACAATGTCTTTGTGCACCATTGCTGCCACGTCGAGGACGGTGGATCCTTTAGGTAGAATGAGAGGAACCGTTGCGGCGGGTTGTCCTGATTTTTTCGTGTACACGTACACTTTGTCCATGATCTCAAAGAGTAAATCCACGGTTGTTTTTTTCTGCTCAGGAGTATTTTCCCACGTGAGCGCAATGAGATCTTTCTCTCGGCGAACTTGCGCAGGTTGCGTGCTCTTCATTACCACAATCATACTCCGCTTGTATTCGAGCGTCGTGTCGAGGACTTCTTCCACCGTCTCAATGGTCGTGGGTTCACGCAGAATGACTTGCACGTTGTGCATTCCTCGCGCTTTCAAATAATTAACGAGTTCTTCTTGCGGGATTTTAAGGTGCTCTTTTCCCGTGAGGGAGAATCCGGGGAAGGTGGATGCGATGACACTAATATTGGGTTTTTTTCGATTGAGAATAATGCCTGTTTTTTCTAATTCTTTTTTGAGTATCGCGTACTCGCTCGCCGTGTGTTGAGCACTCACCACAAAAACAATCGCATCCGCGTTTCTCACCACGGATAATATTTCTTTCCCGTTGACCTTTCCTTCCGAGCTTCCTTCCACAATCGCGGGTAAGTCCACGAGTTGAATTTTAGCTCCTTTGAATTCGACCATTCCCACTTCCGGGAGCATGGTGGTGAACTCATAATCCTCCACCGGCGTGTCGAGTCCGGTGAGCGCGTTAAACAGCGTGCTTTTTCCCGCGTTGGGCATTCCCACAAGTACGATTTGTCCCGCCCCATCTTTCTTTACCGCAATCGAGGACCCGGCTCCTTTCTTGGCAGCTTGCGTTTTTTCTTTTTCTATTTCAAGTTTGAGTTTAACAATTTTCTTGGTGACCTCATTCTTGAGGTTTTCCGCTCCCTTGTGCGAGGGGGCTTGGCTCTTCATTTCCTCAAGCGCAGCGAGTTTCTCCGCCGATGTTTTAGCGTTCTCGTATTTGGCGAGCGCGTTGGCGTACTCAATGGAGACGTTCGTGGTCATAGTATTCGTTTACCACGCCAGGCTTAAAAGCCATTGACTATTCACCTTCGCCGACGTAGGCTGTGCCCGGCATCCCGCCCAAGTTGATGCATTCGTCCTCGGTAAAATCTAAGATATCTTCTTTCTTCCACGCTCATCTTTTTCCCGCGCGTGAGGTACTGGCCTTCTTTTTCTTGCACTCCAAAGTAAATCTCTTTCATCCCTCTATTCGTGATTGGTTTTCTTCCCAATATGCTTTCATATACACTTTCTGCCCCAAACGCTTTTATCAATTCTTTTACTTTTTTGGTCGTTTTTCCAGAGATAATGGTGTCATCTACAATAATTACTCTGGCTCCGCGCAATCGTTGAGCCAGTCGAGGAACCTGTCTGCTAAATTCCTCTAAGTCTTCTCTTGTAATAGTTTTATTTTTGATGGGAGCGGGGTTGATGAAAACAAGAGGGATGGTGACTCCATACGCCACTTTAATGGCGGTTCGCACGGCAATTCCTACCGTTCTTCCCGATCGATCAAGAGCAACGAGTAGCGTTGCCCTCTGACTCATTATTTCTTGTGCCATTTTTCCCAAATCTTTCATTCTATCTTCGTGCTGTTCTTTCATTTCCCTTTGAACTTTTTTGTGCGCCCACTCCTGATTCCATCTTAAAATTTCATTAATTTCTTTTCCAAAAGTAGTTTGCAAATCTTTTCTTATTCTTTCAATAAATTGTCCATAAATGATGGTGTGAAATAAGACGGGGTTTAATTTTGCATTAGGTGGGCTAATCCCTGCGTCTAGTCCCCCCGGGGTGCTTCGAATCTCATCTGCAATACTGCTCTCTGAATCCAATATTACTACATTTATTCCACTTGTTTTTTCGATAAATTTTCTTTTGCCTAGGACGTTTCTTTTTTCTGGAGGGACAATCAAGTACAGCACATGGTTTTCCAGCATCGAATGATCTCGCTCAATAAGCGGGTTTTTTTCCACTACCGACGCCGCGAGTGAGAATTCCTTCTCCAGGCTTTTTGCTACGCTCGTGTAGATGCTTCGACCAACCGCAATATCCATTCAATAATGGTGTTTTTGTGCGAATAAAATCATTTGTTTTATTCCACGTTCGCATCCACCAAGGGGAGTAGCGCGTTGGCGTCGCTAACTTCCACCGGTGGCAGGAGCGCCTCGCACCCTTCTAATTCCGGGTGGAGGCTGCATAAGTAAGGCTCGAGGCTGTTTTGTCCGACGAAGGCGTATTGGCAGTCGATGATGAATGCCGGCCAGTACGAGATGGGGTTCCACTCAATGGCGCCGAGTGTATTGCTAATGAGCTTCGCGTCCGCGACGTGTTCTTCGTCATCCACGCACGCGACGAAAGCGTCTTGCGTCTCTTTGCTCTTTCCACCCGCGTCCCCAAGGCAGGCTTTCATGAAGTCAATGTCCAAACTCCCGTGGAATTGGGCGTTAAAGAAATTGCATTCCGTGTATTGATCGAGGAATCCCAATTTTTCGGCGCACACGGCTCCTTTGTTCGTGACAAAGGCTTTGTTAATTGCTCCCAACGTGCTGCGCTGGTACATGATGGGCTCGTAGTCCACGCTCACGTTATCGTATTTTTGGAGGATTCCTCCCAAATTCTTTTGAGCCTCAATACAGGGCTTGCAGTCCCCGTAATCAAGAAATGCGGTGATGAGGGTTTGATCTTTCGGCACCGTGCACGCGGTGGGGGGTTCGATGAACGAGAGCATCTTGGGTTGTCCGTCCAAGAATATTTCGGGAACAATAATCCATCCTTTCTTGGTCTTCAAGGGATTTTTGATGAACTTTCCGAGCAACGCGCTCTGAATCTGCGTGTTTTGGTCGAGTCCGGCTACACTCAACAATGCTGTAGGGGCGGAGGTGATGTCAAACTCATTGATGAGTTGGATTCCTTCCGGCGAGTGGATGTCAAACGTCTCCACGTGATATTCCACATTGCTCTCTTCGAGCTTGGCGACAATCGTGTTGGTTTGCGGGCAGAATTCGCACGAGGCATCGACGAGCACTTTCACGCTCACGGGGGTCCCAATCATGTCCGTCGGGGTGGAAGTAAATCGTGTAAAAATGAGGAACCCCACCACGAGAACGAGGAGGAGGATGATCCCTCCAATCGCAAGAGCGCGGGGCGCATACGAGGGGGTTTTTCCTTCCTGCGTGGGGTGAGCAGGGGTGTGAGTGGAATGAGCGGGGGCGTGGGAATGGGAAGGAGTCGCTGCGGCGTGAGAGTGGGTCGAAGGAGCGTGTGCGGCGGAAGTGGAGGCAGCAGGTGTAGCGGGAGACTGCTGAGCATGAGTCTCATCTCTGTGCTTTCCCGCATGAGGGGTGGAATTTCCTTTAGTCGTGTTCTTCTTTTCAGCCGTTTTAGGGTCGCTCATACCCTTTTCCTGCATCGATGGCCTTTAAAATGAGCATCCGATCGTTAGTCTACGAGCGCCCATCCTCGTATGGAGCGTGTTTTTTCGCTGTTTCGCAGCGAAGGTTTTCGATGAATAGGTTTTTCACATGACGTGGGTGGATTTTCACACGCATATTCTGGACGGTTCGTTCCTCTCCCCAGCACAAGCTTCCGAGCTCCGGGCTTCCGCGCAGGAAGAGTCTACACGTGCGAACGTGGGTCGCTGGCTCGTGAACAGTGTGGACCTGCCCAACTGGCACGCCTCTCGTTCCCTCGCCGAGAATTTTCCTCCGGCGATAGTAGGTTTGGGTTGGCATCCCGAGGAAGCCATGAACACGCCGCTCGAGACCATTCCTCGCGTGTTAGAATCCTATGTTCCTTTTCTCGCCGACGCTCCCTTTCTAGGTGAAACGGGCTTGGATTTTTGGCACGGAAAAACAGAGACTCAACACCACGCGCAACGTGTGGTTTTTTCTCAATTCATCGCGTGGGCGAACGAGTACCGCGCTCTCCTTCAGGTGCACACGCGCCATGCCAAGCAAGAATGCCTCGACCTCTTGCATAATGCTAAGGTAGAGAACGTGATTCTACATTGGTTCCACGGCAACCCCACGCAACAGGAACGTATTATTCAGCATCGCTGGGTGTGCACCGTGGGTCCGACGATTTTGAATTCCCCGCACATGAATGCGTTCATTCGAGACCAACCCCTCGAGTTGTTAGGGTTAGAAACCGATTCCCCCATTCCGTTTGACGGTTCCCCTTCTCATCCCGGGTGGATCGTTAGGGTCGCGGAGAAAGTAGCCGAAATCAAAGGAGTCTCTCTCGCGGAAGTCGAGCAGGCGCAAGAAGCCATTTTTTCTCGTTTCTTTCCGGGCATGGAAATAAATGCGCGGGAGTCGTGATAGAGTTATGTCCCTCACCCTCTGGCTAGCCGGCACCGTCGTAGGATTAGGCGTCCTCAACGTGCTCGTGAGTCTCGTGCCCAAAAAGAAATCCTCCACTGTGTCAGTGGCATTCCTCCCTCCCACGATAACTCCCCTTTCTACGTCCACTGATC
>CAYHJZ010000055.1:0-6144 GCA_964357115.1 uncultured archaeon
ACACAGTTTGTCCAGGCTAAAATTCGTGATGTGGCGGGTGGGTTGCTCCTCTCTGAACTCATTTCGGATGTTCGCAAGTTGAATGATGAGATTCGAAAGGAACTCACTCAAATTTCGAGCAACTGGGGAGTTGCCGTCGAGAGTGTGGAGATTCAGAACCTCGATGTTCCTAAAGAAATTTCGGATTCTTTTTCCAGTCGTGCGGCCGCCGAACAGGCGAAGCTGGCTCAGATTCAACGCGCGCTAGGAATTCAAGCCGAGATTGATAGTATTCAGGAAGCCGCCAAGAAGCTCGATGATCGCTCGTTGAGTTATTTCTACATCAAGGCGCTAGAAACGTTAGGCCAAGGAGCCTCAACCAAATTCATTTTCCCGCTCGAGTTGAGCATGCTCATTCAGAATCTCTCTGATAAAACGCGAAACTCGCACTCCAAGAAAGATCTCACACACCTCTTCGAGCAATACGCTCCGCTCCTCGAATCACTCGTGGAGAAAAAGCCTACTAAGAAAAAGAAAGAAGCATCCAAGAAATAATTCGGCCTTTTCCAAAAGCCCGGGGAAAATGAAATCGGGTCCCTTTCAGGAACCCCATACTAATTCAACTTTTTTTTAAATTTACGCGGTTAACCACAAGTAACTCTCTATCATTGCTGCTCCCCACAGCATCACCACTGCTATTCCAATCAACACGGCGGCATCTTTGGCAATGATACTAAACTCATTCGTCTTGTATGTTTGCTTCCCCATGCTCGCGGAAATAATTCCTCCCGCAATCGCTCCAATGTAGTACGCCACAATCTCGGGTATTCCATGCGGAATAAATCCAATTCCATGATACACTCCGTACGACAGCGCATTGAATATGGCAAAGAAATCGTGCACGGGTGCCGCAGCCAGTGCTTGCGCCGATATCTTTCCCATGACCGTTCCAATGATGCTTGCATTCCAACTAATCAAGAACAACGCTCCCTCCCCAAAGAGGAACGAGAACATGATCGCGAGCAACAACACGGTTGCATTATTGTTAAACAAAAACTGCACAATTCCCCAATAATCTCCCGTGTTCCCGCTTCCTACCGCATCTCCCATCGCCATCCCCGTCGCGGTCACATTTCCACTTGCCACACTCTCACGCAACTGCCCCACATTCACGAGCTGTCGTTCTTGTTCGGAGAACACACTCTCTCGCGTCGGAAAGTCACCGCAGATGTTGTTGGCAATACACTCGTTCATCCCTCCCGCGGGGAGAATAATATACCATGTCATGTACGCAAGCACGAGTCCGAGGAAGAACCAACTGTAAATAGCAATCAAATCAAAGTGTCGCTCCAGAAAGGTGGTCGCGCTTCCGGGGCGTTGAACCTCTTCCTCTTCCTCCTGCATGAGCGTCTTTCGTATCACCGGCTCAGCGGCAATCACAATGAAGGCCAGCGTCAAAATCGAGGCCGAATTAGGGAAGATATAGTAGGCCAGCCACATCCCCACGATGGCGAAGAGGAAGGCCATGATCAGCATGTAGTGGGGTTTTTCCCTCGCGACGCGACTAGGGAGGAGTGTTTCCAGGACCATTCAGCAAGCCCGAGGTTTGGGTATTTAAACCATTATACCCGTTTTTCTCTAGTTGCCCATCCCTATGAGGATGGTGCGAATGTGAACCCCCATGCCTTCCAAGCTTGTTTTTCCCGGTGAACGTTTGACGGTGGAAGAGGAGTACGCTCCCGGCCATCACGTGTTCGCCGATACGGACGGAAACGTCATCGCCTCCACGATGGGCGAACCCTCCTTTGATGATGATTCGCGCGAAGTCCACGTGACACCCACGGGAAACACGCACACGGGTTTAGAAGTCGGTTCCATCGTGTATGGTCGCGTCACCCTCGTGAAGGATGCCGTTGTCATTCTCTCCGTGGGCAAGGCATTCAAGAACGGCGCTCAACGCTCGGTCTACGATGCCTCTGCCGCGCTCGGTGTTGCCCGCGCGTCGCGTGATTTTGTTCGCTCGCTGAAAGAGCATTACAAGATTGGCGATTTTGTCCGCGCCCGCGTGACGAGCATTACTCCGTACTCTATTGAAATCGCCACCAACGAAAAAGGGTTAGGCGTCGTGTGTTCTCGAGCTGAAGTTATCCAAAAAACCATTGCAGGAAAGGAAGTGTTTCCCACTTCTCCTTCCCGCGTGGGAGAGGGGGAATAATGCATGATGGAGATTGAATTTATCAAAAAGCAAGCCAACCACGTCGAGTTCAAACTCGTGGGAGAAACCCACACGTTTGCCAACTTGCTCAAGTCGCACCTCGTGGACAATCCTGCGGTGTCGTTTGTCGCATACAAGCTCGAGCACCCGATGGACTCGGACGCGTTGTTCGTGCTCAAGACCGAAGGCAAGGATGCCAAGAAGGTCTTGTTGGAAGCCGCGAAGCGATTGGAAGAGGACATGAAGGAACTCCAGTCCGCCCTCACGAAAGCCCTCAAGTAGCGCTCTCGCTACTCTATTCCTTTCGTGCATCGCTTTCTTCTTTTTTTTCGCACACGCAGTTTTTTATGCGCGTGCTTCCCCTCTTTTTTGTTCATGACTTCTTCTAAAAAAAAATCGCTTCTTTCACGACTCGACCCTTTCACGTACGTGGATGATCACCTCCTCCCCATCCTCAATCCGTGGAACAATGAAATAGTCTCCTGGATCGTCTACGTCGTCTTCTCTTTCGTCTTTGCCTTTACTCTCTATGCGTTAATTGGGTGGATACTCCAAACCGCTACTCCTCTTGTCATTGTAGTCTCGGGCAGCATGCTTCCTGTCATGGCGCGCGGTGATGTGGTATTATTGCACGGCGTCGACGGCCCTTCCTTGAACGTTCCGGAAGTTGTGTTAGATTCCATTGACGTGCGCACCACTTCATTAGAGGAGCTCGCCGACATCGAATCGCATCCGAATGGGGATTGGTCGATTCACTTCCATTCTTCGGGGGAAACCCTCCTCCTTCCTAAGCAAGGAACCTCGGACATCATCGTGTATTACTCAAGTCACAAAAACCTCGAAATCATTCACCGTGCCCTCGTGAAGATTCGCTCGAATGGTGAGTATTTTTTGCTTACGAAGGGAGACAATAATTTTTCCCTCGATCAAGACTGCGGCGAAGTCTCGAGCCTCTTCCTCCCTTCCACGGGAAGCGTCGACGTGTTTACTGAGAAGTCATGCCCTTCTCCCTATCCCATCCCCCTCGATCAGGTCAATGGTCGCGCGGTCGTGTGGATTCCCTGGTTGGGGTACGTTAAACTCCTCCTCGTGGATGGTTTTTCGTTCGTGAGTCGGTAGGGTTTAAATCCGTCCCCGGCGTTGTGAGTAGTAGTGATTCCCAATACGATGAATTCAAGGGGTTGGTTGGAATGATGGAATTGGTTATTGAGCGCGCGGACGTGCTAAAACGAAGTGTCGATGCGATTGCCGTTTTGATCGACGAAGCCGAATTTGAAGTCTCGGCCACCGGCCTCTCACTGAAAGCCACGGATCCTTCCCAAATCTCCATGGTTGATTTTGCCTTTGAAAAAAACGCGTTCAAAAAGTTTCACGTGGACGGAACCGTTCGCCTAGGATTAGACATGGAGTACCTCAACCAAGTCATGTCGCGCTCCAAGCCCGCGGACGAAGTCGTGTTGAAACTCGATGACGATTCTTCTAAACTCATGATTACCTTCCGCGGAACCTCAACGCGAACCTTCTCGGTTCCCCTCATTGACATTTCCTCAGGAGAACTCCCCAATCCTAAGATTGAGTTTGATGCCACCGTGAAAGTAAAAGCGAGCGTGCTTCAAGACGCGTTAAAGGACGCGGGCTTGCTCTCTACTCATCTTACTCTCGGTGCGCGCGCGGATTCTTTTTTTGTTCGCGCCACATCCTCGAAGGGCGATCTCATGAATGAAACGCACAAGGGAAGCGATAGCTTACCCGATTTGAGCGTGAAGCGCGATTGCTCTTCCATGTTCCCTCTCGATTATTTGAGCGACATGCTCAAGTCCGCCGCCAGCGACACGGACGTGTTAGTTAAACTCAAGGAGAACGCTCCCGTCGAAATCAACTACTTGATTGGCGACGCGCGCATGCGATACTTCTTAGCACCGCGAATTGAGAGTGCTTAACTCGGCTTTTTTCCAAAAACCCGGGAAAAAGGAAATCGGGTTCCTTTCAGGAACCCCAACAATTTTTTTTAAAAAAAAGTGCCAGCGAAAAACAGTATTCGTTCGCACTCTTTTTTCTTTTCTATTTTTTCTTGCGCTTCACCCACGCAATCCCTACAATGAGTCCCGCGATCCCGTCCACAATAAGATCCTGCATCGTGTTCACGAGTCCGTGTTGAAAGTTCGTTCCGCGCAAATAGTCACTCGCAAATTCCCCAATCTCCCATATTCCTCCTAATCCTAAACTAAACAGCAGCACTCCCATCACGACAGCAGGAGCGGGTGCGTGAGTCATGACACTCGGATACGCTTTCTGCATCAAAATCAATGCTCCCACTCCCAAGAAAGCGCTCGTCGTATAATGCGTAGCAATATCCCATCCTGGCACCGTGTGATAAAATCCTAAGAATAATCCGAAAAGATTATTGAACACCAACAAGAGAGTAAACAGCGTATCCATCCACGCGCCTGTTTTTTCCAAGAAGTGTCGGCATACATAATACATGAGCCCCGACACCCCCAAACTCAAGAGGAGGAGTCCGGCTCCGAAGGCGCTTTCTTGCGTGATCGCGTACAGCGCCCCTCCCCCTAAGAGTCCGCGCAGCACCCACGCGGCTTCGTGTCCCTTCCAAAATGCCGTGTCCACCATGCTTTCTTTTAACATTCTCCGCCTATAATTAGGTTACCATGATTGAAGCCCGCGACGTGACGAGTTTTAAGCGCACGATTGAAGCCATCTCCTCGTTTATTTCCGAGGGGAATTTTCGCTTCTCCGAAAACGGTATCAGCTTGCGTGCCGTAGACCCATCCCAAATTGTTTTAGTGGATTGTTTCATCGATAAAAAATCCTTCACGCAATACGATCTCGAACCCTCGTACGTGGGCATGGATGTCGTCGAGCTCTCTCGCATGCTCTCGCGCTCTCTCACGAATGATGTGCTCTTCCTGGATTTGGACGACAACGAGATGCGCCTCCACTTGAAGGGAGATTTTTCTCGTTCGTTTCACTTGCCCTTAATTGATGTCTCCGAACCCGAGAAGGAACTCAAACTTCCCAATCAACAATTCACTGCGGTTGTAGAAATCAACGCGCGCGTGTTCAAAGAACTCCTCAAAGATGCACTCCTCTTCGGCAGCACCGTCGTGTTGAAAGTCGCCGATCATCGTTTCGCCGTGGAAGCGAAGGGAAGTCAGGGCGCGCTCAAAACCATTTCCGCGGAAACGAGTCTCATTACCGTTACGCACTCCTCCAACGCCGAAGCCAAGTATTCGCTTAACTTCCTCGCGAACATCGTCAAGGAGGCCGAGAACGACTCGATCATTAAACTCGAATTCAAGTCCGACGCCCCCATGCGCATCTCCTACAAAATCGGCTCCACGCACATGCAATACTACTTGGCTCACATGATCTTGTGAAAAACTCGCCCACCCTTCGGCGGTTTATTTGAGATAGCTATTTAATCTTCTCACCCATCCTTCCCGACATGTCGGTTTTGGAGGAGCATGTTATGGATGGTGGAAAGATAGGTTTGATTATTTTTGGCGCTGTTTTTGTGATTGGTTTGCTTGGGTGGTATACTCCTCCATCCTCTGATGTTCCTGTTTGGGCTGATGGGTTGCGTCCTGTGGTTGTTCCTTCGTCTCTTTCTTCGGTGACTCCTAATTTTGTTTCGGATTCAAGTATTGGTTTTACTGATCTTGAACATAATTCGATTCCTACAAAAATGAGTTTGCAGGGTAAAGTGACTGATTTTAACGGTAATTTAGTGGATGATGCTAATTTGGGTGTTAAGATTGGTGATGCGAGTTCGTGTTCTACTAATATTTTCTACGATTATACGTTTCCTAACCTCATTCAGGGTGGTTTCTTTAGTGTCTTGTTAGGTCAGGATGAGTTGCTCAAACTTAATTACAATCAGGATTATTTCATGTGCCTATACGTGAACGGCGAATTATTATCCGGCCCCCAGG
>CAYHJZ010000056.1:0-6112 GCA_964357115.1 uncultured archaeon
ATTTGAGAAAAGGCACTTTCGAATCGCCTCTTCGAGAGCGCGTTGGAGTTTAGTGTAGGAAACGCGTTTAGCGGGGGCAGGCATACTTCTTTCTTGCGCGGCAACGCCTTTAATGCGTAGCGGTTTTCCTTTCGAAGGGTGGTTTGAAATCCAAACCATTTTATTCTGGGAGGCCTTTCTTTTAGTGTATGGTGAATTTGGATAAAGTAGATTTGCTCGTGCTGCGTCGCCTCCTTGAGGATGGAAGAGCGTCGTTTTCTCAGTTGGCGCGAGAAACCAGTCTCACGGATGTGGCGATTAAGAAGCGTTTTGATCGGCTAAAACGAATGGGGGTCATTCACGGGGTCTCCGCCGAGTTGAATTTGAACGCGATGGGGTATGAGAAACCCGTCTTCGTGTTGGTGAAGACCGAGCCCGGGAAGAATAAGCAAATCGTGAAGCGTTTTGGAGAGTTGGAGAACGTCGTGGAGTTTCACGAGTTGTTAGGGGAGCACGCGTTCATGCTCAAGATGGTGGCCGCCGACACAACTCACGTGAAGCGTTTCCTCGATGATTTGGGAAAAATTGACGGGATTCGCGAACTGCATTCCTTGCCGGTGCTAGCGGAGTCTCGAAAGACTAACGCATTTCCCTCGGCTCCTTTTCAGAAACGATTCTAATCCTCTCTCGTTTTTTTATTTTTCATTTTTTGTTTGAAGAGCGGGTTATTCTCTTTATTTTTTTATGCGTGCCCTAATAAATTCCTCCCGCGTAAGTGAATAGGTATGATTCTCATTATTTCGGAGAAAAACATCGCGGGTCAGCGTATCGCGGAAGTGTTGGGGGGAAAGACCACGCGTTCACACGCGGAGGGGTTTGCCAAATACTACACGTTCTCCCACAAGGGAAAGGAGGCCGTGGTCTTGCCGCTGAAGGGTCATATTGTAGAAGTCGATTTTCCGAAGAAGTATTCCTATTGGAAAGGCACGGATTTACAAGAGCTCACGGATGCACCTATTTTGTATAATCCTAGCGAGCCCGCGATTGCGCGCTTGTTGCATCGTTTGGGGGAAAAATCCACATCGATTATTTTAGCGACCGATGCCGATCGCGAGGGGGAGAGTATTGGCGTGGAAGCCCTGCGTATTGTACAAGAA
Organism: uncultured archaeon; assembly: GCA_964357115.1. Classification (GTDB taxonomy): domain Archaea; phylum Iainarchaeota; class Iainarchaeia; order Iainarchaeales; family VGJJ01; genus VGJJ01. The sequence continues at coordinate 1,137 of CAYHJZ010000056.1, forward strand.
AAGAATACCTCGGCTCCCGTGGAACGGGCGTATTTCTCGGCGATGACGCCTAAGGAGTTGGTGAAGAGTTTTGACGAATTAGTAAAAGTCGATTACGCCCTGGCGGATTCCGCGGATTCTCGCCGGGAAATTGATTTGGTGTGGGGTGCCGTGCTCACGCGTTTTGTCTCGTTGATGAGTAACCGCATGGGCCAGGAATTTATTTCCGTTGGAAGAGTGCAAACGCCCGTGCTCGCGTTGATTGTGAATCGCGAAAAAGAACGACTCGCCTTCGCCGTGAAGCCGTATTGGGAGATTAATGCGGATTGTCAAAAAGACGGAGTCGCGTTTGAAGCGTCGCATAAAGAGGGAAAGTTTTGGGAAGAAGCGAAAGCCAAGAGCGTGTTTGAAAAGGTCAAGCTAGCCAAAACCGGAAAAGTGGTGCGCGTGTCCTCGAAGAAGCGTATCCTCGCGCGTCCTACGCCGTTTGATACCACCTCCTTTCTGCGTGCCGCGACCGTGTTGGGGATGACCGCAGGTCAAGCGATGAGTATTGCCGAATCCTTGTACATGTCGGGGTATATTTCGTATCCTCGTACGGACAACATGGTATATCCTCCCTCCCTGGATGTTCGGGAACACCTGCAAGACATCGCCGCTCACTCGCCCTATGCTCCGTTTGTGAAGGATATTCTCTCCAAGCCCCTGAATCCGTCGCGCGGAAAAAAGAACACGACGGATCACCCTCCTATTCACCCGACGAAGATTCCTCCTCAAGGGATTGGGGATCGCGAGTGGAAAGTGTTTGATTTAATCGCGCGACGTTTCTTGGCCACGTTCATGGACGACGCCGAGACGCTCAACACGTCAGTAGAATTGGATATTGCCGCGGAACCCTTCTCCACGACGGGTCAAATTATTCTGAAGCCGGGTTGGAAAGCCGTGTATCCTTTCTCGGTGCTGAAGGAAGTAATTCTGCCTCCATTGAAAGAGGGGGATATTATTTCCGTCTTGAAAATGCACTTAGCGAAGAAAGAAACCGTTCCTCCATCGCGGTATTCCCAGTCGAGTTTGATTAAGCTCATGGAAGAAATGGGACTGGGTACGAAATCCACGCGTCACGAAATTATTCAAAAATTGTATTCTCGAAAATACATTTCGGGGTTGAAGAACATTGAGCCTAACCAGATTGCCTTTGCGGTAATTGATGCGTTTGAGAAGTTTTGTGCGATTGTCACCGAACCTAAAATGACGGCGGATTTGGAAAAGGAAATGGATGAGGTGGCGGCGGGAAAACGAAAGAAAGACACCGTGGTTTTTGATTCACGAAAAATGTTGCACGCGGTGTTGGTTCAGTTGCTTCAAAACAAAATTGGGATTGCGTCCGCGTTGCGCAAAGCGTTAGCAGGAAATGATAGTTTGGTCGCGTGTCCCAAGGATGGAGCCGACATGGTCGTGCGCACGGCGCGAGCATCCGGGAAGCGTTTTTTGGGTTGTTCGAATTATCCGAATTGCACGTCCACGTTTCCCCTTCCTCAAAAGGGTTCGTTGTCGCGCGCCGAAAAACCGTGTAACGTGTGCGGTTCTCCTGCGATTAAACTGGCGGGTGCGCGTTTCAAAATGGATCTTTGCTTGAACTACGATTGTGCTTCCAAAGACGAGTGGAAAAAGAAAATGGCCGAAGGGGAAGAGAAATCTCCTTCGGCGAAAACGACGGGCACTTCGTCTTCACCCTCATCCTCGACTCCTGCGCCCTCTTCCTATTCTTCCCCTTCTCTTTCCTCGCGTTCTTCCTCTTCCTCATCTAACTCCTTTACTCCCGCGCGTTGGTCTTCTACTCCTTCTTTTTCTTCCTCTTCTTCCGCCAAAAAGCCCGTTTCTCGGAGTCGTTCGCCTAAAGCTTCAAAAACGCGTACCGGGAAAAAGTAGTCATGCCTCTCAAGATTGTGTTGGATGTTTCCAAGTCGGCTCAAGAGAACGCCCAGTCTTTTTTTTCGGATGCGAAGAAGTGGCGCGCGAAAGCCGAGGGAACGAAAGAAGGAATGGCGCGCGTGCGAGAGAAATTGGAAGAGATGCGTGCCCGTGCGGAGGAAACCAAAGCCAAGGCTCCGGAGAAGGTTCGTAAGAAAGAATGGTTTGAAAAGTTTCGCTGGTGTTTAACGCGAAATGGGTTGCTCGTGATTGGCGGACGAGATGCGCATTCGAATGAAGTGATTGTGAAACGTCACTTGGATGAGAAGGATGCGTACTTTCACGCAGATGTGTTTGGGGCTCCGCATTGTGTACTAAAAATTGGGGACCAAAAAGCCACTCCTCTCGATTTGGAAGATGCAGCCGCCTTCGCGGGTGTTTTTTCTTCCGTGTGGAAGAAGGGCGTGCTGTCCGTGAAAGTTTTTCAGGCGAAGAAGAGTCAGGTTACCAAGCAAGCGCCCACGGGAGAAAGCGTGGGTCGGGGAGCGTTTATGATTTATGGGAAGCGCGACTGGTTCGAGCCGCGTCTTTCGTTAGGGTGGGGCGTCCAACGCGTCGGAGAGGGGTATCGCGCCCTCTGCGGCCCCCTTTCTTGCGTGAAGGCGCATGCGGAGCATGTGATTGAGATTATTCCGGGGAAAAAGTCTAAGTCGGATATGGCCAAGGCGTATTCCTCTTTTTTGAAGAAGCGAAAAGAGCCCATTTTGATCTCCTTGGACGAGCTCGTGGCGGCCCTTCCCACGGGCGAGTTTAGTAGTAAAACCTCGTAGTTCCCTTTTCAAATTTGAAGGATTAAAAAGGTCGGGGGACGGATATAGTATATGTCTAATTTTCCCAATCCTGTGTCGAACGCCCCTCCGGTTCCGGACAAAAAGGCCGTCACGTTAAAGGTGCAGGAACCCGCTCCGACGCATGTGGGGAGGAACATTGTCACCTTAGATCGGAAGTCGAAGCAGATCCTAGGGATCACTTCCGGAGACTTGGTGGAGATTGAGGGGTCGAAGAAGACGGCGGCGATTGTGTGGCCTGCCCGCACCGAGGATGAGGGGAAGGATATCATCCGCATGGATAATTTGATTCGTCATAACGCGGGAGTGAATTTGGGAGAAAAAGTCATCGTGCGCCCGGCCCAATTCAAGGAAGCCCAGAAAGTCGTGTTAGCCCCCACGCAGGATGTGCACATCATTGCGTCCGGGTATGAGCGAATTTTGAAAAAAACATTCATTGGTCGTCCCCTCACGCGAGGAGACAATGTGTGGATCACCGTCTTTGGTTCGGGTTTTATTTATCGTGTCGTGGAAACGAATCCTCGTGGCGTAGTGAAGATTACCGACTTCACTCAATTTGTGTTGAAGGACGAACCCATTAAGGGAGACTTAGAAGCCGTTCCTCGAAAGTCGTACGATGATGTGGGGGGTTTAGGAAACCAAGTGCATAAGGTTCGCGAGATGATCGAACTTCCCATGCGTCATCCGGAGTTATTTCGCAAGCTCGGCATTGAACCCCCGAAGGGAGTATTGTTGCACGGTCCTCCGGGAACCGGAAAGACGTTGCTGGCGAAGGCGGTCGCAAGTGAGACGCAGACGCATTTCATCTCCGTCTCCGCGCCAAGTATTATGAGCAAATTCGTCGGAGAGGCGGAAGAGCGCGTGCGCCAAATTTTCAAAGAAGCCGAAGAGAATGCGCCGAGTATTATTTTCATTGATGAGATTGACGCCATTGCGCCCAAACGGGAAGAGGTCATTGGGGAAGTCGAGCGTCGCGTCGTGGCGCAATTATTGTCCTTGATGGATGGAATGGAAGCCCGCGGAAACGTGATTGTGATCGCCGCCACGAATCGCGTGAATTCCTTGGATGAAGCGTTACGTCGCCCGGGTCGTTTTGATCGCGAGATTGAAATTGGAGTTCCCGATAAGGCGGGTCGAAAGGATATTTTACAAATTCACACGCGCGGTATGCCGTTAGCCAAGGATGTGGATTTGGATTATTTTTCGAGCATCACACACGGTTTCGTCGGAGCAGATTTGACCGCATTAGCCAAAGAGGCCGCGATGAAAGCGTTGCGCCGATATTTGCCTGAGATTAATTTAGAAGAAGAAGCTATTCCCGAATCCGTGTTGGAGCGAATGGAAGTCGTCAAGAGTGATTTTGAGGATGCGTTGCGCGAGATTCAGCCGAGTGCCCTGCGCGAAGTCATGGTGGAAATTCCCAACGTCAAGTGGGAAGACGTGGGAGCGTTAGAAGAAGTGAAGACGGAGTTGAAGCAAGCCGTGGAGTGGCCACTCAAGTATCCTACTGCATTCACCGAGATGGGCATTCGTCCGCCGCGTGGCGTGTTATTGTATGGTCCTCCGGGCACGGGAAAGACATTGCTCGCCAAAGCCATTGCGACGGAGACGCAGGCGAATTTTATTTCGATTAAGGGTCCCGAACTCATTTCCAAGTGGGTTGGAGAATCCGAGAAGGGAGTCCGGCAAGTGTTCAAGAAAGCACGCCAAGTGGCTCCTGTCGTGGTTTTCTTTGATGAGATTGACGCTATTGCTTCCGTGCGCGGTGGCTCGGGAGACTCGGGCGTGAACGAGCGCATGGTGAATCAGCTGTTGACGGAATTGGATGGCGCGGAGAGTTTGAAGGATGTCGTGTTTATTGCCGCAACCAATCGTCCGGATTTAATTGATCCCGGTCTCATGCGTCCCGGGAGAATCGATAAAGTGATTGAAGTCAAGATTCCGGACGAAGCGGCACGCGAGGCGATTTTGAAGGTGCACACGCGCGGCGTTCCTCTCGCAAAGGGAGTGTCGGTGGCGGATATTGCGAAGCACACGCCTAACTTTAGTGGAGCGGATTTAGCTAATTTGATTCGCGAGGCCGCGTTGCTCGTGTTGCAGGAATCGGGAATGAAGCCCTCGCCCATCACGAAGAAGCATCTGGATGTTATTCTCGCGAAGATGGGTTCGAGTGTTCCCGTGGAAGCAGCGGAAGCTTACACGGAATACAAGAAGTCGAAGTCTCCGGAAGGATTCAAA
>CAYHJZ010000057.1:0-5783 GCA_964357115.1 uncultured archaeon
GAAAAGACTCCTGTTGATTTATTATTAAGGCGAATAATTCTTTTTCCTCTTTGTTAATTAAATCAGAAGAATAAACTTCTTTTAATTTTTTGATTCCAAGGGAGTCATTTTCTTGAATAAATTTTCTTATATCGTTGCAAATTGCTTTTATTGCTTCATCTTCAGGAAATCGCGTCTGAACTTGAATTCCTTTTCCTTTATCGTACCTTATATTTAATCCACTTCCTTGCATTTTTGGAATAAAACTGAGTTTTGAAAGTTCTACCATCTCTTTATTAAAGTCTTCGAGTCGAGCAATTAATTCCAATCTTTCCATACTCGACTCTTCGCCATTCATTTTTTAAGCAATTTTTGTAGACCCCCACTTGTCTATTATTACTAAATCACCCTTCGATATTCTGTTTAGTCTATTAACTTCCATCCGTGTCCACTTCCGCCGTCCCTGCGGAAGGAGGAGTCGCGGCTCCTTCACTTACGCCAATGCCTTTCACGAGAGGGGTGTCATAATAGTAGTACCCTCCCCCGTATCCGCGGAGCGTGTTGAGGAAGTTCGCGAAGCCTTCGACTTCCATTCCGGCTTCCATGCGCACGGTGTGAGACTTTTTCCCATCCGAAACGGTAATGGTTTCAATGGAACCATCCGCACAACCCGGACAACCGAGGGTTTCTTCCAACGCAAAGAAGGCGTCGAGGTCTAAGGATTCGACTAAATCCTCATACTGTGTGCCCGCGGCATACTCACTGGAGTTGAGGAAGCCGTCCTTTCCACCGGAATAACTCTTCGTCGAAATTTTCTTTTCTGTGATTACAACTTCGGTGTAACCGCACGTGTCCACGCAGAACACTCCTTCAACTCGACTCTTCACGGTGAGTCCCTTGGGAATATTAACCAAAGGAACCACTGCGACTTCGTCTAACGAATCCAAATCGTGCGCTTTGATAATTTTATTCGAAATCGTGTAGAGCACGTTGTCAATGAACAAGGAACGTTTGACTTGGTAGTCGTAGTCGTAATAATAACCCGACTTCAAATCCACTTCCTTGCTGATGTGCGTGATCTTTCCGCGCTCCACAAATCCATCTTCCACACTCACGTGGTAGACGAAGGCCCCCTGATACGAAGGAATACCGTACGCGGGCCAATCGCCCTGGTAGGGATCTTCGACGGGGTTTTCTTCATACAAGTAAATGGGGAGCACCATCAATTCCTTCTCGGCGTCAAACAAAAACGCTTTGGGATCTTGCAACGCGTAGGAGTCGGTGCCGCGAGCGCCAATACTCACCGAATGCAACTCGATCGGGTTCTCGACATCACTCACATCGAAGAGCGAGAGCTTCATTCCTAAGGTGTAGGCAATCTCGTCCTTGGAGACGACCGCATCCTTTCCGATTCCAATCAAGTGGGTTTCATCCAAAGGGTGCAAGTAATTTGAGTACCCGGGAATCTTCAACTTGCCTAAAACGGTGGGATCCGTAGGGTCGCTCAAGTCAATCACGAACAAGGGGTCGACTTGCTTGAATGTTACCAAGTACGCGCGTTCTCCCATGAAGCGAGCCGAATAAATCGTTTCGCCCGGGGCTAAATCGTCCAACACACCGACGGTTTCCATGTCGTCATTCAACACGTACACGCCGTTCTGTTGTTCCTGCGCGGGTTCATTTCCAAAACCGAATCCCCAAACGGGATCCACTGTCGTGGCGATGCGGAAGTGATTGTCGAACTCGTCCATCGAATATTGGTTCAACACGCGGCCGGGAACATTTCCCTCTCCGGCGAAGGAGACGCTGCCGTTGTCGAGAGCGAATTTATGAATCACCGTACTCACGCTCGGGGGGAGGAATGAGTCGGCGACAATGGTGGTTTCCGCATTCTTCAAAACCTGCGGCCACTGTGCCGGAGGGTACCATTGCGTGTGCGAAATGAATAATGCATCCTGCGACGCATACACGGTTTCCGCGTTTCCTAACACGACTTCTTTCGAAAACGTGTTGTTGGATAAGTCAAGCGCTCCCACTAAGATGAAGGATTGGGCATAAACGGGAGGAATGTATCCCACTTCCGTCGCGGCAATTTTGACCTCGACCCCATCTTCCACATACGAGGGAATGAGGGATTCTCCATCAAAGGAAGAATCGCCTGTTTCTTGAGCGTAGAGAATAGGGTAGTACGGTTGCGTCGAAACGACAATGTACGCGTGCTCGTCAATGAGGCGGCTGCTCACGTAATTTCCCTTGAAAAATAATTCTTTCTCCATCTCGGGAGCGGTCTTGTTTGAAATGTCATATACCAGTACGGCGGATTGAGAATATCCGTAATACGGTCGTGCGGAAATGCGCGCATCGACGAGGGGATCCCAACCGTATCCGTTCGAGTAGGCGTAGCCCATAATGACGAGTTTGTCTTCAAAGATAAACAATTCTTGCGGCGTCACATTCTCTAACGTGATCGTGGCCACTAATTCGGCATCGTCTGCCGGAAAGGCTTTGACGATTTTCACGGATTGCTTGTATACGGAATAAATGTACTCTCCGTCGGTTTTCACAATGTCGGCTTCATCCACTCCGGAAACTTGGTTGTTGGTGGTGGAATAGCTCGGTGAACCGTCGCCTCCCGCGGCACTCGGTGCCGTGGATTTTCCCGAATCCGCAGCGGATTCAGAGACGGCGATATCCGCGCCTAAAGGAATCGCTCGCGAAAAAGAGGAATTAGATAATTGGGCGGCTTGTTGAAATGCCGCAATAATTTGGGCTTCAGAGTCAAACCGGGGAATGGCTTGTCCGGGAAGGAGGGAAGTGTACTCTACCACTCCTCCGTCGTTCATGGCAGGCGTCGCCCAGTTGGGTAACACCCCAATAGCGAGCACCCCCAATGCAATAATGGCAACTCCAGCCCACGTGAATGGGCCGATGGGAATGGTATTTTTCGATGACATGATGTTAGTCCTCCTCGTTCATGGACTAATCAAGGCCATTCTTTCCTTATATAGTCGTTCAAAACCCTTAGGCAAATGCCTTGGCACGCTTTCGAGACGGATGAGCGTGCGTAAAGAGGGAAAAACCCGCGGTGAGAAGCAAAATTAACACCACGCTTCCTATCCACGGAAAGCTCGCCTGGAAAACGGATTGGGCGGCCCACACGCTCAACAATCCTCCTACTCCCGAGACGGTGAGGAAGATTCCCCCCAAGTAGGCGAAGGAACCCTTGGAATAGTGGGAGGTATTTCGGGCAGACATGGGAGGAAAACTTCCTTTCGCGTTAATATGTATGCCGTTTTCCCGAGGAAAAATGGGCGCGGGTGTTATCCCGTTACCCAAATCGCGTCGCTGAAATAGTTGCTGTCGCTCCCCAAAATAGTGAGGGGGAAGTCATACCCCGCGCGAGAAATCTCGGCGTTGGAATCCAGGGAATACGCGACTGAATACGTGACGGGGACCGCGTTCGCATTCGTGTCGAGTTTCATTCCAAAACGACCTCCACTATTACGACTCAATGTCATCACGAGCGGCACAGCATCATCTTCAAACCACCACGTCAACACGTAGGAGAGGTTCTCGTTCAAATATCCTGTAATGGTGGAGGCATGACTCGTGTTTTGATCACTATACCGAATGGTAATGGGAACATTCCCGTCGACGCTCAACGTATCTAAATCCACGCTGGAATAACTTGACTCTACGGCGAGATTAATGTCAATAGCATTAGGAATATTCACATCACTCAAGGGAATAAACACCACTCGATTCGTGTCAAAATTAAATCGCCATTGCAATCCTACGTTGCTCACTCCCGTGACATTTTCATCCGCTGCTGCTTGGTTGGCGTCCAAAAAAATTAAAATATTGGCATCGCTTCCCAGTGCACGAATATCCTGCTGATATCGAAGAATATTGGCTTCGGTGTTCAACGCGCTCGGCAATCTTCCACGCACGCGCACGAGAGTATTATTTTCATCTTGCTGCAGGTACACGCGTTGATCCAACAAGCGATTCATGTCCATAGCGATGTCGCCCGCCCACCTTCCAACGACGGCATCCTCCCAAATGCGCGCTCGCTCGAGGCGTTGATCAAAAAGCGTTTCCGAATAGACGTGCGCGTACTGCACGAGAAAAATACCAATCACGAAGATGGAAAAACTCAACACGAAGGCGCGAGAGTTCATTCCTCTACTTTTTTTCTCGTCAGTTCGAAACATGCTACGATCCCTCATTCAGCCACGTTGTGATCTGCGCCACATACACATTCGCATCCGGGGGAGATGTCACGATGAAACTCCGACGCACGACTTCTGAAAGGGACGCGGTGCCGGAGCAACCACTCTTGCTCACCAAAAAAGTCGTGTCACTCGTATTGGCGGCAGGAAATACGCGCGTGGAAGCGCAAATGTTAAACGGCAACGCATCTAAGAAGCCCCGAATTTCCGTGGTATTGTCCGCAATCACCGCGCGTGAAAGAATGGTGGAGCTCTCCAACACCTCTCCGGAGTAATGGGCTACTCCATTCAGCGTGCGGCGTTGCGACCAATCGCTTCCGTCCTGTTTGAGTATGTCGAACGACAACGTGACGAGCGTGAAAAGAATCACGAGCGCGAGCAGCGCATCCACGGCAATCACAAATCCTTTTTTCATGACTCATGCACCTGCACTTGAATGATGGCAATCGCCCCATTATATCGCGTCGGAATGGAAACGGCGCCCACTCGATTACTATCCGCGGGAGAAATACCCCACGCACTCACGGGATTTCGCTCCGCATCAAAAATAGTAATGTAGACATCCGTGTCGGGGACACCGAGCGCATTCTTCAATGAGGGATAATCACTCGCGTTCCAATCTTGTAGCGCATTCCACTTGGTTGAAGAAATACTTCCAGGAGGATTCATGAGACCAATGGTCACTACTCCGTTTCGATCTGCGAGGCTTTCCCAATACGAGGGGTTGCCTCCGCTGGAAACAAGGAGGAAGAGAGTCTCTTCCGCTTGACTTGATAAGTAGGCATTTTTTCGCGACGACTCGCCGGAGTCCTGAATATTGGTGAGGAGTCCGGATGTTAATGCTAAAATGAGCGTGAACACGACCATCGATAACAATATGTCCGCGGAGAAAACTTGTCCTCGGGGGAAATAGTTGCGCGTCACGTGACCACGACTCCGTGTGCTGTTTTTTCCACTGTCAAAAAATTTCCATCATTAACGGGACCGGCATTTAACTCCGAAAAAACAAGGGGGATTTGCACTAGTGCATCCGCGGAACGAACTTCAAGTAAGCCATTCTCGATTCGAATCGTCTGTGTTTGCGTAGTGGGGGGAAGAAATACGCGCAGCGTAGTTCCTACGGGTGAACGGCCGGCCGCGTACACAATGTCTTTCACGCGAAACGCATTCTCCTCTGCTTCCAAAAATAATTTTCGTTGATTTAACGCATTTCCCTGATCGGAAGAAATGCGGACTGAGAACGCGAGAATGGTGAATAACACCGTCAAAATGATGAGGAGTTCAATGGTCGATTGTCCTTTAGAAGAAGTGAAAAGAAATGCGGTGGATGATTTTTTTTTCAGTGAGGAAGCGTGTTGTTTTTCATCCATAGTTGGCCGCCTCCAAATCGAATGAAATATTGAAGTCGGCAATATTTCGAGTATACAACACGGACAGCTGGCTCTCTCGGTCCATTGCGACTAGTCTGCCGTTAAATGAATAATCAATTCCCAGGTTTGCAATAGAGAGCAGGTCGATTCCACTACTAACGGAGGTGTTAGGCGTTCCTATGTAGGAAGGGACAACAGAGGA
>CAYHJZ010000058.1:0-5681 GCA_964357115.1 uncultured archaeon
AGGGAATACGGCGAAATACGGGTAAGAATTCGTGCGCATGATGACCTAAACGATCACGGAGAAGAATGACCCCACTTAACACGAGTGCGGAACCCAAGGCGATCGCCCAAAGAGAAAAATGCAGGACGTCGGAGAAGGTGAGGAGGAGAATGGAGACGAGCAGAATAAGGGAAGCCGCTCCCGCGCCGCCGGCGTCACGAATGGCTTTCTCGGGAACGACGCGAGAAGGGCGAATATGAGTAGGAATGCGAGAGCGGAAAAGAAAGTATAAGAGAAGCCCCGTCGCGAGTCCCCCGAGCAAGGTGGGAAGGAACATGACGCGAACGTACTCGAGGAAAGAAATTCCCGTCCCGGAGAGGAGGTAGATGTTCGTAGGATTTCCAATCGGGAGAAAGGTACTCCACGAATTCGCGGCAAAAAATTCAGCTAACAAAAAAGGAACAGGATCCAATTTAGCGTGGGTGGTGAAATAGTATACGAAGGGAGTGAGCGTCAAGATGATGATGTCATTGGACGTGAAGATAGTGAGAAAACTCACCACTACAAAAAGAGCGGCAAATAATTTTCTCCCATTGCCACCCGCCCATCGCAATGTGAGGCGCGCCAAATATTCCAGCACGCCGACGTGATCCAAGTAAATACTAACGAAAACCATGGATAGAAAAAGAATCAGAATCTTGATCGGACTCATTTCCCCATCCCAAAAAAAAGAAGCATCGAGCGGGGGAAAAACGCCGAGTGTGAAAAGAATAACAGGACCGGTGAGCGCTACGACGGAATACGATTCCACGCGTCGCTTTCCCAAAAGAAAAAATGGTTTTCGAATAGCAAAAAAAAAGATCAGGAAAATAGTAACGAGAAAAGAAAGAATTACGGGATCGAGCATGAATCGAAATCACGAAAGGGGAATAAAAACATGAGCGGCATCACCTCAAAAGCAGCGTATTTTTTCCTTTCAAATGCGCGTCTTTGCTCACGATTTTCATTCGACGCTTTTCACTAAGCGTGATCAAGAGCGCATCTGTGTAGCTGATTCGAGGAATTATTTTTTTGAGTTCGGCATGTTTAATGCCCGTGTGGTAATAATCATCTACATCTTCCCGAGCGTCGTGAGACTTGGTTTTCATTTCAATGAGATAGTCCTCGAAGGGCATATTTTTTCGAGCCGCCTGACTTGTCACTTCACATACCACAATGCGACAGGTGTAACAACTATTTAGGGGATCTTCAAGAATTTGTTTAACTTTTTCGCCGGCGGCAGTGCCGTCAAAATATTCCACCCAGGCAGAAGAATCAATCAAATAGTCAGTCACGATCATTCCACCGGTCATCGGAAGTAAAAGGACCCAATTTTCCTTTCGCTGCTCCAAACATACTTTTGGTCACCGGTTTTAATTCCGCGCTCACGACATCGCCAACGCCCACTTTCAGACGTCTCACTTCCTCCGCAGGAATGGCCGCCATCATCGAGCCCCCGACTTTTCGCAACTTGAGTAAAACGGACATGAGAATCAACCCACCACGATAAGTTATACTATCAAGTTATATTTAATCCTTCGGAGAGAAATGTGCCGACCCCCATTCAAATCTATATTTAATATCGTGTGTCCGATACATAGTATTCTTTGCTTATTCTAGGAGGCAACGCAGTATGGACTTTCAATGGAATGGAGAATACCACCAAAAATTTATCACGAACGTCGGACTTATTTCAAGTAACGGAAAACACGGGCCCAACATGATGGCGGCCGAGTGGACATATCTTACGTCATACTCTCCTGCGATGATACTCATCAGCGTTGGACCCACAAAAGCGACGGCTGAGAACATCAACGAAACCAAGAAATTTGGCGTCAGCCTCGCGGCAGAAGACCAAGGATGGATTTGTTCTATTGCGGGAGGACACACGGGGAAAAGCACGGACAAGATTGCCGCGCTCAGCGAACTTGGCGTTACCTTCACGGAAGGAAAACACACGGGAATGAAACTCGTGAATGGTGCCGCGCTACACGCCGAATGCGAAGTCGTCGAGGTTGTTCACCAAGGAGACCACACACTCTACATCGGAAAGGTAATCGACGCCCAAACGTTTGACGCGAAACCGATAGCGTTACACGGGGGAAAGTATTGGATGATGACCACGCACGCTCCGCACACGAACGCGGAAGAACGAGAGAAGAGAAGCGCAATAGTTGAGAAGCACAAGAAATAAATTTCAAAAAAAATAGGGGGTTCCTTTAGGAACCCGATTTCATTTTTCCCGGGTTTCATCGTAAATAACTCATTTACGATGCTCCGCAAAACAGTAGTTTTTCTTGGTTGGAAAAAAAGCCGATTAGTGCAAGTCCCTCAAGAATCGAAGAAGCGATTTTTCTCCTTGAATGGTGACGGCACGCCACCCCAGCAAGGAGGCGATGCCGATGTTGAACCACAAGTCATCCGCAAACACGAGGTGATCTTTCCTCGCCTTCGTGCGCCGCTCTAATTCCTCAAACGCGGAAGGAAAGGGTTTCATCAAACCCGTTTCGCAGGAAAGAAGGACTTCATCAAAGAGTTTCATGAAGGGTTGCTTGCGATGGTGCTCCGCCTGCGCGGTATTCATATCGGAAAGCAACGCGAGCTTCCAACCCAACTTTTTCAAACGAGACAACTCATGAACGACCGAAGTGGGAACGGTGGCGCGCGTGAGGTATCGAGAAAAAATCCACTGATGAAATTGTTTATCCGTAAGAGGTTGCCCGAGCACCTTCTCGTAGAACGCTTTCGCCGAAATAGTTCCGCGCTGCGAGCCGGAAACATTCAAGACCCACCGCAGATAAAGCAACCACCACGGTTTCCCCAACTGCTTCGCCACAGACTTAATGATCCACTGCTCCGAACTCGGAATCAAGACACCATGCACATCCAGCACGAGCCAAAAAGGCGCCGAGGGTTTTGATTGTGATTTAGTCGCTTTCCCCACCATGATGAAGCGGAGGGAGGTTGGGAATTAAATGCTTGCGGGTCACGGACGCCGAACCAATGACTTTTCCATTCAAGGAAACAGCGACAAACCCATCCGAGAGAACGCGAGAAACATCGAGGTTTTCTACGGGGATATTCTTGCGAGCAAAAAAGGACTCGACATGCGACTCGGAAAGAGCAACCCGATTCTGCGTAATGGCATCGCCTAAGAGGGCAATGAAATGAGACGTAGGTTCAAATGTTTCGGCGTCGGAAAACGCGAGCAAGCCCAACTGAAACACATTCACGGAGGGCGCATCCAAGAGGCGCGCGTCGGCGTGAAAAACCCAGGCACTCGAACCGTGAAGCATCCACCGCCACGCACGCATGACGTCTTTAGAAACGCCATAGCGCGAATGCACGTGAGACGAGAGGCGTTGAGCCACCGCCGGAGAGGCGAGCGCTAGCTTCAATGCGATCCCTCCTTCTGAAGGAGTGCCATGAAGAAGGATTGCGCATTCGTGTCCTGCGGATACAAGCGGAGCGCGCGCTCCATGCCGGGAGCAAACACCCGGTTGCGAAACGAAGACAAGCCGGGACGCGAGGTGATGTGAGGAATGGAAATGGGAAGAAGGGAAAAATCATTCCGCGCTTTGAGGAGAGTGGTGACAACACCCTCTCCTTCTTCCGGAGAAAGCGTACACACGCTGTAGAGCATTTTTCCCCCGGGACGAACCAACTGTGCCGCATGAAGGAGGAGTTTTTCCTGCAAGCGTGCCTTATGTTGAACATAGGCTTCGGACCAACTCTTCAAGGTTTGAGGCTTTTTGCGCAACAGCCCTTCTCCCGAGCAGGGAGCATCGAGGAGCACGGCGTCAAACGAGAGTTCTTTCGAGGGAACGAGGGATAGTGCGTCCTGCAGGGCAATTGCCGCATTCATCACGCCCGCACGACCGAGCATGAAGCGAAGCGCCTTGGCGCGCTCCTTATTGGGCTCGCACGCGAGGAGACGACCGGTGTTGCCCATACGCGCCGCGAGCTGAATCGTCTTATTCCCGGGAGCCGCGGCCATGTCTAACACCGCTTCGCCGGGAGAAGGATTCAGCACACTCGCGGGAAGCTGAGAGGACCATTCCTGCGGATGAAAAAAACCCGACTGGACTTCCCACCAACTCCCCAATAAGGAGGGAACTTCTTTCAAAAAAAACGTGAAAGGGTGGCCGGGCACTTGCTCAAATGCGACTCCTCGTGCGTGCAACCGCTCCATCGTCCATTCGGGCGTCGCCTTGAGGGGATTCACGCTCAACGTCTTAGGCCAGCGCGTCTTAGACACCCGGACAAACGCGTCAAAATCCTCCTTCTCCGGAAGGAGCTCGCGGTACCGTTGCATGAGGCGGGGAGGAAACTTCGTCATGAAGAGAAAAAAGAATCGACGTCCCTTAAAATGAAATGCATGAGACGAGCGACACGGGTCGTTTCTCAAAAAAAAGTGAAAACTCAAAAAACGTAAACGGTCGAGAAAGGGAGAATAGCCCTGTAATTCGGGCACGGGGAAAACGATTAAATACGCCGGGGTAATTACCTTTGAACTCACCAATCGACCCGAACAACTTGTTGCGCGGGAGGAAGAAAATGAATCGCGTTGACTCGTAAGACTCGAATATAGGACGGTGGTACCATGAGCGAAACACAAACCCAAACTGGAATTCCCAATATCAAAAAAAGAAGCGGTGCCGTGGTGCCCTTCAACCAAGACAAAATCACCGTCGCCGTGGGAAAAGCCCTCCATGCGATTGGAAAGAGCGACGAAACCCTCTGCCTAAAAATTTCGGACCGCGTGATGGAACGACTCGTGCAAGAAAAAACAGCACGACCGGAAGATAGCATTCCCACCGTGGAACACACGCAAGATTTAGTGGAAGAAGAACTCATGAAAAGCGGCGAAGCCAAAGCCGCGAAAGCGTACATTTTATACCGACAAAAACGCGCCGAAGAACGCGACATGAAACGAACCATGCTCGGGTTGAACGTGGACACGAAAGTAGGAATCAACCAGTTGCGCGTGCTGAAAGAACGATACTTACTCAAGGATGAGGAAGGAAGAGTCAAAGAAACACCCGAACAATTATGGCGACGCGTCTCGGACAACATTGCAGAAGGCGAGCGACTCAGTGGAGGAAACGACGCGCACGTGAAGAAATGGTCCGACACGTTCTACCACATGATGGAAACGATGGAATTCATGCCCAACACGCCTACGCTCATGAACGCAGGAACGGCGATGCAACAACTCAGTGCGTGCTTTGTTCTTCCGGTGCCGGATAATATTGAAGGCATTTACGAGACGATGAAACACCAAGCGCTCATCCACCAATCCGGGGGAGGAACGGGATTCTCTTTCACGCGACTCCGACCGCGCGGGAGCATTGTGAAAAGCACCAAAGGAGTGGCCACCGGACCCGTAGGATTCATGTCGGTGTACAACGCTTCTACAGAAATTATCAAACAAGGAGGAAAGCGACGCGGTGCCAACATGGGAATTCTGCGCATCGACCACCCGGACGTTCGAGAGTTCATCCACTGCAAGGATGATATTACTAAAATCAATAACTTCAACATCTCGGTAGCGATTACGGAAAAATTCATGGAAGCCGCTGAACAAAACAACCCTTTTGATTTAGTCGATCCGCACACGAAAAAAACGGTTCGAACCGAGAATGCGGCTGCATTGTTTGATG
>CAYHJZ010000059.1:0-5572 GCA_964357115.1 uncultured archaeon
AGCTCCCGAGCCGTGGAGAAAGTTCGCTATGCAAAAACTTCGTGAGTGGTCGGAGCGTTTCAAAGAAAGGGGAAAAGTAGTGAAGCCTGCATTGCAACCTGTGCCCGTTTCTCGAGTTAGATCCAATCGCATCGTTTCCGCGTGGTCACGAATGCGCCGCCGTGCGCACTAAAGCAGCATTCCCACGATCGCGTTCACTAAGTAGTGCGATACGAGCGAGATAGTGAAGAAGGGGAATCCGTACAGTCCCGCCGAGTATCGATCTTTGAGCGTGGGTTCCGCGTTCAATGTTGCACTAATCGCCGCCACTTCTGTTCCTTTATCCGTGCGCGTCACTTGAATGTCAAATGTTTTGGGTCCCGCAAATCGAGGAATGATTTCAAGTGTAACCGTCTCAAACGAGTGAGGTCCCATCATCCGGGTTTGGGGTCGAACCCACGACGCAGGAAGGGCAGGTTCAATCGCAATCGGAATGGTGGCACTCGAATTGTTGAGCACAAACACCGTAAACGTCAAGGGTTCGTTTACGCGTCCATTGACTTCTTCCGTGGATAAGCTGGCTTTCACCAAATTGTTTTCCACGCGTAAAATAATTGTTGCCGTTTCATCTTGGAGCGTGTCTCCATCCCCTTTCATCGTGACGCGGAAGCGATACTCCCCAAGGGGTGTCGCGGAAGTCGTGTGAATGATCGCGATGAGTGAGTCGGTTCCCGATGCCGAGTTTTCGGTTCGAACTCCCGTTGCGTCTTCGGTTTTTTGAAGAATCGCTTGTTCCCAGAAAATATCTTTTCCATATCCACTTACGCGCGAGAAAATGAGTTCTACACTTTCTCCGGGGGAGATGCTTCCCGCGTCAATGATTCCTCCCGCGCGTACCTTTTCAACGACGGGGTCCACCATCGCAATGTCGGCGTAGGCGGGAATAGCCAGGAGAAGCAGGGCGCCGAGAATCATCCACGTGGGGTTCATACGTGTAGCACGTAATTCAGGATTATAAAGCCTGCTTCTCGAATCGCGTTCTTACTTTTCTACATGTCTCGGTTGACTTGTTCCATGACCGTTTCGGGGTCAAAGTAGTATTCTTGGATGACTTTCTCCACGTCCGCGCTTTCCCGTATACCGTGTTTGAGCATCCATTCCAGGATGCGTTCCCGGACCTCAATTTCCTTCATCACGTGGCTGCGGTTCTTTCCTGAGATTTCGGCGAGTTCTTGGAGGGTGTGCGATGGCGTATCCGTTCGCAACACGATATCCGTGTCCGGGCTTCGTTCGTAGAGATTAGACAACAACACTTTCTGATCCAGGTGCGTGACTTCCGTCACGTGCATGATGCGGCGTTTCATTCCGTGTTTAGGGTCGTGCACCTTCTGCAGCACCACCACGATGTTAAGCAAGTGCAGTAAGGATTCAGGGACCATCATGGGGGCAGTGGTGAGTCGTACCATCATTTCTCTCGCTGTATTCGAGTGGAGTGTTCCCATACACCCTTGGTGTCCGGTGTCCATGGCTACAAACAGCGTCTCCGCTTCCTCGCCGCGCACTTCTCCCACAATAATGCGGTCGGGTCGCATGCGCATGGCGTTAATCAATAACTCATTCATCGTGGTTCCCGGCGTCCGGTGAATGGGGGGTCGAGATTCCAACGAGACCCAGTTTTCGCGTCGACCAAATTGTAATTCCGTCGTGTCTTCAATCGAAATAATACGTTCGCGATATCGCACAACCGCAGCGAGCGCATTCAAGAGGGTGGTTTTTCCGCATCCGGCGCCGCCGGTGATAATCACATTCATGGGTTGTACGTTCATTCCTTCCACCATTGCCCACAGGAAGGCGGCGAGCTCCGTGGAAAGGGTTCCTTTCGCAATGAGATCCACCAGCGAGTAGTTTTCCGCAGTAAACTTTCGAATCGTGAGGGAGTGTCCGAACGGCGTGACCGTTTCAAACGTCGCATTCAGTCGACTCCCATCCGGGAGGCGGGCGTCAAGTAAGGGTTGTTCTTCCCCAAATTTTCTTCCGACGTATTTGGCGGCTTTCGTGAGGATGCGCAGCACGCGCGGGTCGTGCAGGGTGACCGACACATTCGTTTTGCACATCCCGTGTCTTCGATGGTACACGAATACGTGTTTTCCCATTCCATTCACCATGATTTCTTCTAATTCCGGGTCGCGGAGTAAAGGAGCGAGGAATCCATACCCCACCCCTTCGTCGAGCACACGCGTAACAAACGATCGAATATTTCGAATAGGAAGCGTGTATTCGTTCAGCACTTCCGTTATTTTTTTCTGCAGGGTTTCATAGTCTTCCGCACTCGGGAGTTTTTCGACAATTTCCATGGAATCCGACAACGAAAGCACGCGTGTTTTGAATGTGCTGGGAAAGTTTTTGGGTGCCACGTTCGCGAGCTGGTTCGTCCATTCATCCGAGTGCATTCCCCGATTGAGCGCTCCCGAGATCGCTTCCGCAATTTTTTTTTCTTCGGCGTTCCACTCGTTGTCGGGAACCACGTATCGGTTGTACGGAAAATCCTCGTAAAGAGTGGCGTGTTCACTCTGGGCTAACACCGTTTTATTGGCGTTTTGGTTTTCCCCCGACATGAGGGAGGGGATAGCAATGGATTATATTAAGACGATTGGTGGGTTTGAAGAATGATTCCCCCTTCCTTGTTGAAAAAGGTGGCGCAGGCGATTACTCCTTCTCTCGCCGAAAAAAAAGCCGAAGCCGAGATGGTGCGCGGGCTCTTGAAGCGTATTCATTCCGAGAAAGGATCGCACGTCGATGCCGTTCTCGCGGGCTCGATGGCGCGCGACACGCATGTGAAGGGCGACCGCGACATTGATATTTTTGTCTTTTATCCTCCGTCTCTTTCTCGCGAGAAATTCGAGAAGGCGGGTTTGAAATTAGGGCATACTATTTTTGGAAAATCGTTTCATGAAGAAGCGTACAGCGAACACCCCTACGTGCGCGGCGTGATTCACGGATTCAACGTCGAAATTGTTCCCACCTATAAAGTCAATCACGCGTCAGAGAAATTATCCGCCGTGGATCGCACTCCCTTTCATGCGGAGTATGTGAAGAAGCACCTCTCGGAAAAACAGTGCACCGATGTTCGTCTCCTTAAGCAATTTTTCAAGGGCATTCAAACCTACGGCGCGGATGTGAAAATGCAGGGCGTTCCCGGCTTTCTCGTCGAACTCCTCATTTTACATTATGGATCATTCTCCAAAACCTTGGAGGGCATGTCTTCGTGGAAGGATGGCACACTCGTCGATGTGCAGAAGCACCATTCCTCGGCTCATTTTCCTACGCCTCCTTTTCTTTTGGTAGTGGATCCCACGGACGCGTCTCGAAATGTGGCAGCCGCGCTTTCCTACAACCAGTTTGCCCGCATGATTGCTGCGTCGCGCGCGTTCTTGAAAAAACCCAGCGAGAAATTCTTTTTCGCTCATGTGGAAAAACCCCTCCCCTTGAGTCGCGTGCGTTCGCTCTTGCAGAATGAAGACATCCTCGGCGTTCACTTTCCGTATCCTGCGGGTGTTCTTTCCGACGTCATGTGGGGTCAGTTGCCCCGGTGGGGAAAGAAGCTCGTTCACGCGTTAGAACAACATGATTTTTGCATTCGTCGCATGTTCGTCTGGACGGATGAGAAAAAGTCGTGCGTGATTTTAGTAGATGTGGAGAATCCCTTGCTGCAATCCTCGCGCGTGAAGCTCGGTCCGCGTGTCACCGATGAAGTAAGCAGCGCACGCTTCTTGCATGCACATCCTCGCCCCTTGAGCGGTCCGCGTATTGAAGAGGGACGGCTCGTCGTCGTGGAAAAGCGTCCCGTGTTTCACGTCGAAGACGCCCTAGAAGTCGAGTGGAAGAAGATCGCGTCCGCGGAGAAAGACAAACGTTTCCTCGCGAAAGGAAAACCCTTCTCGGAAAAAGAAGTGTTGGCGCTCGCGAAGAAAAACCCCGAATTCCATCGCGCGCTGGGTGTCTTCGTGCAAGGCAAAGAGTTCTTTTGGTGAGTTTTTCCCAAACATTAAAATAGTCGCTTTTTTTGAGTGTCTTCATGGCTTCTTCTAAAAAACACTCTAAAAAATCCCCGTCTTCGTTCCCCGTTAAAACCATTGGTCCCGTGACCCCATTGCCGATTCATCGTAAGCGCGTCATCATCATGGGCGCCGCCGGTCGCGACTTTTTTGATTTTTTTCAAGTGTATCACGACAACCCCTACTACGAAGTCGTGTGCTTTACTGCCACGCAAATTCCGGGTATTGATGCGCGCCGTTTCCCAGCGAAACTCGCGGGAAAATTATATCCGAAGGGCATTCCTATTCTTCCCGAGTCTCAACTCACGTCGCTCATTAAACAACACGCCGTGGACGAAGTCGTGTTTGCGTACTCGGATGTCTCTCATGAGTATGTGATGCATAAAGCCTCGGAGTGTTTAGCCGCCGGAACCAATTTTCGTTTGTTGGGTCCGCATGCCACGATGTTGAAGTCCACGAAGCCCGTCATCGCCGTGTGTGCTGTACGAACCGGTTCAGGAAAGAGTCAAACCACGCGAAAGATTGCGTTGTTGCTAAAGAAAGCCGGCATTCGTGCGGGATTAATTCGCCATCCCATGCCGTATGGAAACTTAGTTCAGCAGGAAGTCGAGCGTTTCAAAACGTTGAGCGATTTGAAGAAATACAAAACCACGATTGAGGAGCGCGAAGAGTACGAAGAACCTATCCGCCAAGGCATTACGGTGTATGCCGGCGTCAACTACGAGAAGATTCTACGCCTCGCCGAGAAGGAAAACGATGTTATTTTGTGGGACGGCGGAAACAATGACTTTTCGTTCATTCATCCGAACTTGTTATTCGTGATCGTGGATCCCCTGCGTGCGGGTGATGAGCTGCGTTACCATCCCGGCGAAACCAATTTGCGCATGGCGGATTACGTGATTATTAACAAAGAGAATTCGGCTCACGCGGCGCAGATTCAAACGACGGTGAAAAACGTTCGTCATTTCAATCCCCGAGCGAAGATTATTCATGCGGATTCCACATTGAGCACCGAGTCGAGTGTTCGTTTGGCTGGAAAGCGCGTCCTCGTAGTAGAAGACGGTCCGTCCGTCACGCATGGGGGAATGCCCTTTGGTGCGGGTTTCACGTTTGCGACGTCGAAGAAAGCCATCGTCGTAGATCCTCGTCCTTTTTTGGAGGGGCGTATTCGCGCGGCGTTTGAGAAGTATCATCAGTTGGAGCACGTGGTTCCTGCCGTAGGGTATTCTAAGGAAGAGATTCGTGATTTGGAAAACACCATCAACAATGCCGACTGCGATTACGTGGTTTCCGGCACTCCGATTGATTTGCGCGGCGTGCTGAAAGTAAAGAAACCCATCGTACACGTGCGGTATGAACTCGCCGAGAAAGGAAAGCTGGACTTGAAGAGCGTGTTGAAGCAGAAAGGGTTTTTCGCGAAAAAAAATTGAATGGGCTGATAGGAGTTGATAATTAATAGCGACCCCGGAGGGATTTGAACCCTCGACCTTCGGGTCCGAAGCCCGACACTCTATCCAGACTAAGCTACGGGGCCAAAG
>CAYHJZ010000060.1:0-5414 GCA_964357115.1 uncultured archaeon
ACTTCGCGGAAGCCACACTACAACTTACGAACGCGTTTGTTGGACTCCCCAATGATATTCTTCCGGGATCTATTCGCGCGAACAATTACGGATTATCCCCCGCACCGCTTCACCCCACATGGATTGACGGCGCGGACGAGAGCATTAACCCCGCAGGATTAAGCAGCCCCGCCAATTACGAAAGAACGTATGCAATTAATCCTCAAACGATGGGATTAGCGGTGAAAGGAAACTACAAAATTGTGAGCTTGCTAGTGACGGCACAATATGAATACTCACGCAACCCCGCGGACGCCGTACCTATTTATACAACCGGAACAGAAACATCTGAAAATACGGTGAATAACATCACCTATGCCACGTTTAGTGTCGTTCCGCAAGGATTTGGAACGCTGCCCAGTTCGGATAAAGACATTTACAAAATAACCAACATCGTGTTGAATCCTAATCCCCCCATTGCAGGACAAGCGAACGTGGCCGAAGTGACAGTGGAGTATACTGCACCCTCGTTTGTCATCGCGAATCCGAGCACGACGTTAGGAATTATTATTCGAGATTCGAAAGGAAACCAAATATTCTCAGGAAACCAACCCGTGACGTTTGTTTCGATGGGAGGCCAAACCCAAACGATGAGTGTGGCGTTGAATGACTCTGACATTGTGTCGGGACAATCATTCACGATCTACGCGAATGTTCCTGCCTACAATGATGCAGACAATGCGAAAGATGAAAAGGTGACGGGAAACAATTCCTCGTTCAGAACATTCTCAGTGATTGAAGCCCAACAAACTATTTCGGTGCCGGATGCGCCGTGGTGGATGAGCCTGCTCGTGTTTAGTGTCGTTTTAGGATGGATGATCCTCTCGAGAAACGAAGAAAAGAAATTTCTAAAAAAGTAATCTCCCACTCTCAAAGAGGATTTTTCCCCGGGCTTTTTTCTAAAAAGGCCGAATCATGCGGGAAGTTCGCGCTTCGAAAATAAGACATCGCCTTTCTGTATTTTCTTCGACGAAAGAACGACAGGATGGGAGAGCGCATTGAAGGATTGCGCGGGAAGACCAAATTGAAATTGAATTTTCTGAGCCGTTTGAGGAAGCACGGGGGTTAGAAGAATCGCCACGCGGCGAATGAGTTCGACTTGCGTGACTAATAATTGTTCCACTTCCGCGCGCTGACCTTCCTTCATTTTCTTCCATGGCTCGGCATCGGCGATGGATTTGTTTCCCAACGCAATAACCTTCCACACGTGAATGAGGGCGCCCTGCGGGTCGTGAGAGAGGTACGCGTGGTATGCATCTTGTGCTGACGCTTGAGCCGATACCACGAGAGAGTCAAGGAGAGGGGCTGGAGGGATCACGCTATTGCAATATTTCTCGAGCATGGATAAGACGCGGTAGACCCAGTTACCTAAGCCGTCGGCGAGTTCCGCGTTGTTTCGATGAATGAGATTTTTCTCCGAGAACGCGACGTCGTTTCCAAGAGGGGATTCGCGTAATAGATAATAGCGAATGGGCTCGACCCCGTACAACGGAATAAGTTTCAAGGGATCCACCACATTGCCTTTGGACTTAGACATTTTTTCCCCATTCTCATCATTCACAAAGCCGTGAACGAGAATCTGTTTAGGCAAGGGGAGTTGCGCACTCAATAGCATGGCGGGCCAGAGCAACGAGTGAAAGCGATTGATGTCCATTCCAATCACGTGCACGTTCGCGGGCCAAAAATCAGCATAGTGTTTCTCCGGGTAACCGCAGACGGTGAGATAGTTGACGAGGGCGTCCGACCAGACGTAGATGGTGTGCTCCTCATTAATGGGACACGGGACTCCCCACGCAATGGATTTTCGAGTGAAGGAAACATCTTTCAGACCATTTGCCATGAAGTTTTCCATTTCGGTTTTTCTAAAACTGGGAAAAACATTGTGAGGGTTTTTAGAAAACCATTCTGCGAGAGCGGACTGGTACGCGCTCCACTTGAAGAAATAACTCTCCTCCTTTATTTTTTCCACCACTTTGCCACAATGAGGATTGGGACAGTGCATGTGACCGGCCTTCTCGACCAAATCTTTTTCCGTCCAGAATGTTTCGTCGGAGACACAATACCATCCCTCATACAAGTCGGGGTAGATGTCGTCGTGATCGTAGAGGGATTTGAAGAACGTCTGCGCGGCACGCACGTGAACGGGATCCGAGGTGCGGATGAAACGATCGTACGAAATGAGAAAGTCATCAAACAAGTGTTGGAAGCGCGAGGACATCTCGTTGACGTACGAAAGGGGGTCCATTCCCGCGTCCTTGGCGGACTTAGCAACCTTCTCGCCGTGCTCGTCCACTCCCACAGAAAAAAGAACCTTTTCCCCATTCAACCGGTGGACGCGCGCGAGGACATCGGCAATGGTCTTCTCGTAAACGTGCCCCATGTGGAGGTTGGCGTTGGGATAGTCAATCGCACACGAGATGAAAAAACCCTTGGACATGAACAAACGGGGGATAAAACCCATTTTAAGGAAGCAGGGAAAACAAAAACCAAAGTCGCCTTTCCCCACGGTGTTCGAAAACCCAACCCAACGGGATTAAGTAAAAAGAAAGCGTGGAAAGTAGAGTCATTTAAGATTAAAAAAAACGGGTCGCGAAAGCGAACCCTCCCTCCCAACACGTTGGCGGAAAGCGGCCAAAAGCGCTTTATAGTAGAGAAAGAGTGAGCCTTATATGGAAGGGAACGAGTTTCGCGAAGCACGCTACGAGCCGCAAGAGGAGACGATCTCCACGACGCAAGGAAAGGGAGAAGCCAACCCGTTCATTCCCAAATTCGAAGAATTCTTCTCCACAATGGAATACAAGAAGAAGATAGAACAATTGGCGCATGAATACCCGCAGCAACGCTCCCTGATTGTGGACTTTAGTGATTTAGATTCGTTTGATTATCAACTCGCGGAAGAATTACTTGAACACCCGGACCTGTTGATGGAAGCCGCTAAACTCGCGGTAAAAAAAATTGAAGTCAGTGTATTGCAACTGGATCACTTTGAGCCGAATGTACGATTTAGAAATTTACCCAAAGATCGACAACCTCTCGTGAGGGATGTAAGTGCCTCTCACTTAGGAAGACTCATTTCAGTAGAAGGAGTCATTCGACAAGTCACGGAAGTGATGCCTAAACTCAAACACGCGACGTGGCGATGCAAGCGATGCGGAAACACGTACGCGATTGGACAAGACGGACATCAGCAACGAAAGCCCGCGCTGTGCAGCTGCAAACACCGCGACTTTGAACTCGTTCCAGAGGAAAGCCGATTTGTAGATTATCAAAAGATTCAGATTCAGGAACCGCTCGAAATGCTCAAAGGAAGCGAACAAGCGGTGAACCTTGATGTGTACGTGGAAGACGACTTCGTGAATAAAGTGTACCCAGGAAACCGAACCCAACTCACAGGGGTGCTGCGACTTTACCCTCCTAACAAGGATAAGAAAAACGTGTACGGACGATACTTGGAGTCGATTCACTTAGAAGAAACCGAGAAAGAATTTGAAGACATTATTGTGAGCGAGGAAGAAGAACAAAAAATTAGGGAACTCGCACAAAACCCCAAAATATACGAAGTCTTAGCGCAGAGTATTGCGCCCGCGATTCAGGGGCACGAGATCGTGAAAGAAAGTATTGCGCTGCAACTATTTGGAGGAGTGAAAAAAAACATTCCGGGAAGCACGACGATTCGTGGAAACATTCACGTGTTACTCGTGGGAGATCCGGGAACAGGAAAATCGCAATTACTCGTCGCCGCGGACCGCATCGCACCCAAATCCGTGTACGTGGCAGGAAAAACAAGTAGTGGAGTGGGACTGACCGCGTCGGCCGTGAAGGATGACTTTGGAGAAGGAGGGTGGACACTCAAGGCGGGTGCGCTGGTGTTAGCATCCGGCGGAATGGTCATGGTGGATGAGTTCGATAAGATGGAAGCCGAAGACCGATCGGCGATGCACGAAGCGATGGAGCAGGGACAAGTATCGGTAGCTAAAGCAGGAATGGTCACTCGATTCAAGACGGACACTTCGGTACTCGCGGCGGCCAACCCCAAACTCTCGCGCTTTGATACGTACAAACCCTTCTTCGAACAAATCGACTTGCCCGCCTCCCTCATTTCACGATTTGATTTATTCTTCATGATCCGCGACACGCTCGATAGGGGAAGAGATGAAACGATTGCGGCGCACATCCTCGCCACGCACCGAGCGGGAGAACAACTATTGCAATTTCAACGCGGAATACGAAAACGCGTGACGCCGGAAGTGGAAGAACTCAAACAAAAAGTAATGCCGATCATCGACACGCTGCTCATGCAGAAATATATTTCGTATGCGCGACAGAAAGTATTCCCCATGCTGACGGAAGAGTCGGTGCAAGCGCTGCAAGACTTCTATGTAGGGTTGCGCGATCAGGGAAGACAATCCGGAAGCTACGCCGCAACCGCGAGACAACTGGAAGGACTCGTTCGACTGGCGGAAGCGAGCGCCCGCGTACGACTCAGCGAAGACGTGAGTATTGAAGACGCGGAGCGCGCCATCCGACTCGTGAAAACATCGCTCGAAGATGTAGTGAAAGATCCCGAGACGGGAAGAATTGACATTGACATTGTAACGAGCGGACAAACCCAGAGCTCACGAGACCACATGCGTGTGATCACAGATATTATCAAAAGCAAAGGAAAAGAAATGGACAAGGTACCCATGCAAGACGTGATTGCCGAGGCCCTCTCGAGAGGAATCGAGGAGACGAAGACGAGAGATATTATCACGAAACTCAAGAAGACGGGGGATATTTACGAGCCCACGCACGGATTCCTCAAGAGCGCCTAAAGGGGAAAAGACACCCATTAAAAGGAAATGAGACGTGGAATAGGTTATGGAAAGAGATTTACTCCTACAACTCGCGGGATTCTTCATCATCGTTAACGTCCTCGGACTCCTCGTGGGACACGCGCTCATTCAACAAGATTTACAAACCATCATCATCAACGACGACTCGGAAGATCCGATTAATTCGCTCGGACTCATTGGATACATGCTGATTGGAACGCTGTTCATTCTCATCGCCATCAAGTACTTCCCGGATAATGTGTTGTATTGGGTGCTGAAAGGAACCGAGGTCATGGCCCTCGTCGTCACCGCATTCATCACGTTCTGGGCATTTGTTCCCGAAGAAATTGCTATTCTGTTTGCTGTCGCTCTCATCACGATACGAATCTTCCAACCCCAATACTTAATCTGGAGAAACATCTCCTCCACGGTTGCCACGGTGGGAGTGGGAAGCATGCTCGGAAGTAGCGTGGGCGTGGTGCCGGTGATTCTATTCCTCGTGCTGTTAGCCGTGTACGATTACATTGCGGTGTTCAAGACTAAACACATGGTGACGATGGC
>CAYHJZ010000061.1:0-5402 GCA_964357115.1 uncultured archaeon
CTTCCGATCTTATTGCCAAAACCGGAATCGACTGGGGAAAAAAACACCGCATTCCGGTGATTGGAACCTTCCACACGCTCCTCTCGGAATTTTTAGACTACATCCCCATTCCTACTATCAAACACAATCCCATCATGAAACAACTCACGTGGGTGTACACGCAACACTTCTACAAGCGATGCGACATCATCACGACTCCCACGCCCGTGCTCGCACGCGAATTAGGAGAACATGGATTCAAGAATGTGAAAGTGCTATCGAATGCGATCGACTACGAACTTTTTTCCAAAACAAAACCAAAAGCAAAACCTCAAACCAATTCTCTCGCCTACTTTGGCCGCATCTCCTTCGAAAAACGAATCGATGTCGCGATTGATGCCCTCTCCCTCCTGCGAGAAAAAGGGGAAAACGTCACGCTTACGATTATTGGAAACGGTCCTGCTGTGGAGTCACTGAAAAAACACGCGAAGGAAAAAAACATCGCCGCGTTGGTTCACTTTCCCGGCCCCTTTCGAGGAAAAGAACTCGCCAGCGAGGTCAAAAAACACGGCATTCTCGTCGCGCCTTCTCCCATGGAGACGCAAGGGTTGTATGTCCTCGAAGCCATGGCGGCCGGACTCGCGGTGGTGGGGTGTGACCAGCGAGCCATTCCGATTGCATTAGGAAAAAATGAACGCGGACTCGTATTCAAAGACGGAGACGCCGCGGATTGCGCGGAAAAAATACGATTCCTTCTTCGTAATCCAAAAAAACGAAAAGAACTCGTGACGAGCGCCAAGAAGTGGGTCAAGAGCTACCAACGAAAAACCATCGCCAAAGAATGGCTCGCTATGTACCAGAACGCTTAATCCGCCGAAACAAACCATTAAATTGCCGACTTTTTTCCTCCCTTCATGCACTCTATTCGGCACGATGTTCTCATTATTGGCGGGGGGCTCGCCGGGCAACGCGCTGCGATTGAAGCCACACGCCTCGGAATGAACGTGGGGATGGTTTCCAAAGTTCACCCCGTCCGATCCCACTCGGTTGCCGCCGCAGGAGGAATCAACGCCGCCATTGGAGAAAATGACGATTGGAAAAAACACTTCCGCGACACGGTGTACGGGAGTGATTTCCTCGGAGACCAGGACGCGATCGAAATTCTCTGCCGCGACGCGTCGGATCGCATTCACGAACTTGAAGAATGGGGCGTCGTGTTCTCGCGCAACTCTAACGGGACGATTGCTCAACGACCATTTGGGGGGCAAAAGGAACCTCGCACGTGTTACGCTGCCGACCGCACGGGGCATGCGCTCGTGCACACGCTCTACGACCAACTCCTCCACGCGCAACCCTCCATTTATCCTGAATATTATTGCCTCTCCCTCATTCTTGAGGAGAATACGTGCCATGGCGCCGTGCTGTGGGACATTCCGAATGGAAAAATGGTTCATGCACGCGCCAAAGCCACCCTCCTTGCAACGGGTGGGTATGGACGTGCATTCTCCGTCACGAGTAACGCGCGCATCTGCACGGGCGACGGGCTCGCGCTCGCCTATCGCGCGGGAATTCCTCTTCAAGACATGGAAATGGTGCAATTTCATCCCTCCGGAATGTATGGAAAAGGATTCCTCGTCTCGGAAGCCTCGCGAGGGGAAGGAGCGTACTTACTCAACGCGAACGGCGAGCGATTCATGAAAAAATATGCCCCTCTTCACCAGGAACTCGCCTCCCGCGACGTCGTGGCGCGTGCGATTGCCAACGAAATTCTCCACGGAAGAGGAGGCGGACCGCACAAAGATCACCTATTCTTAGACGTGCGACATCTAGGAGAAAAAAAGATCATGGAACGCATCCCCGAGATACGGAAAACAGTGCACGAACAACTTGGCATCGACTGCGTGCACGCGCTCATTCCCATCGTGCCCACTGCGCACTACAGTATGGGCGGGATTCCTACCGACACGAAAACACGCGTCGTGACGGACGCGCATCACACGCCGGTGCATGGGTTGTTTGCCGCCGGAGAAGTGGCATGCGTCTCGGTGCACGGTGCTAATCGCTTGGGCGGGAATTCTCTGCTCGAAACCCTCGTGTTTGGACGTATTGCCGGAATCGAAATGAGCGAGTACGCACGAAAGAAAAAAAATCATCACGAAGGAGACGTTTCCACAACTCTCGATCACGCTCGCCGACGCGTGGAATCGTTACTCGAAAATAAAACCGGGGAAAAATCTCACATTCTACAGGAAAAACTCCAACACACGATGATGAATCATTGCGGCATTTTCCGAAACAAAACAGGATTGGAAAACGCCCTGCGCATTCGAAACCAACTCGAAAAGGATGCCCAACGCATTCACGTGGACGATAAGAGCACGCTATTCAACACCGACCTACTTGCCGCGCTCGAAACGCAGAATCTAATTGCGTTCTCGCAAGCCATTCTCGAAAGCGCGCTCGCTCGCACCGAAAGTCGAGGAAGCCACTTTCGAACCGATTACCCAACGCGCGACGACGAGAAGTGGATGAAACACACGCTCTGCTACTCTCACGCTACGCAACCCGTCATCCGATTCAAGGATGTGGTGGTGAAGAACTATGCCCCGGAAGCGCGACACTACTAAAACTAAAAAAAACAACACTCGCTCCCGAGCCCCTGCGTCTCGCGTCCCTGCGTCACGCACGCCGCGACGAAAGACCCTCGTTTCAAAAAAGAAAACTGTGATTGTTACCAAAACCACTCGCGTGAAAAAATCTCGCCCCGTCAAGGAAACCGCACGCATCGAAGTCCCTTCTCGCGTCGAATGGGTGATTCGCGTTCAACGATATCACCCGGGAATGGACCACAAACCCACGCTCCTGAATTATCGCCTCCCCCCTGCGGAAGGAGAAAGCATTCTGGATTTGCTGCTCCGCATCAAACACACGCAGGATGGGAGCCTCACGTTTCGAGGAAGCTGCGGATATGGCGGATGCGGCACGTGTGGAATGACGGTGAATGGAAAAAAAGTCTTAGGGTGTGTCACGCAAACCCGAGACGTACTCGACGCGCATCACACGATTGAAATTGCTCCCTTGCATGACAATATTATCAAAGACCTCGTCGTGAACGAAACCCCCTTCTTCGACGAGCTTCGACGCGTGAAACCGTGGATGGTCCCGCGAAAACACGATGAAAAACGACACCACAAAATGGGAAAGAATGACGTGGACGCGCTCGAAAAAACCCCCTTGTGCGTGCTGTGCGGCATCTGCAACGCCAACACGAAAAGCGCTGAGCAGGGAGAATTAGGTCCTGCCGCGCTCGTGAAAGCCTTTCGCTACATTCATGATTCCCGCGACGGCGACGCGCAACGCCTTGATTCCCTTTCGGACGCGTTACCCGTATCCTACTCCCTCCCGGATGCCAACGCCTGCCCTCGAAACATCGAACCGGGCAAGCGTATTTTAACCCTGCAAAAGGAATGGGTGGAGAAGAAGAACACTCCCCCACGAAAGAGAGGACGCGCATGACTACTCAACGAACCGAATCCGATGCCATTGGAAGCAAAAAAATTCCTCGCGACGCGTACACAGGAATATTTTACGCGCGCGCCAAAGAAAACTTTTCCATTTCCACGTACCGCATGCCTCGCGCGTTCTACCAAAACATTGCCCTCTTGAAGAAGATCGCGGCACGCGAACACACGCATGCCGGAAGACTCGAACCCAAAGTCGGACGCGCTATTGAGTCGGCGGCGCAGGAATTGTATAAAGGAAAACTCCTCGAGCACATTGATTTAGACGTCTTTCAAGCCGGAGCCGGAACCCCGATGAACATGGCCGTGAATGAAATCATTGCTAACCGCGCGTTGGAAAAACTCCACGAACGAAAAGGAAAATACGCACTCATTCACCCTAACACGCACGTGAACATGATGCAATCCACGAATGATGTAATTCCCACTGCGCTGCGCCTGACGCTCGTGAACTATCACGAGGCGCTTGAAAAACAACTCGTGCAAACGATTCACGCGACGGAAACATTGTCTAAAAAATACTCTAAAACACTCAAGACGGGGCGAACTCACCTTCAAACCGCGGTTCCCGTGACGTTCGGACAAGAGCTCTACACCTACGCTCAATCCCTCCGCGACGCCCTCGCTAAACTTCGCCTCGCGTGCCACGCGCTCTACGAACTCCCTATTGGGGGGACGGCGACCGGCACTGGAATCACGACCGAACCCGGATACGATGTGAAGATTGTTTCTCGAATCAAAAAAGAAACACGCCATCCTTTCTTCCCGAGTCACCGGAAAATGTTTCATACAAGTCACGTGAGCGTGTTCACGCACTACGCTAACGCTCTTGATGAACTCGCGGAAGAACTGCAAATTTGGACGAATGATTGGGTCGTCCTCGGAAGCGACCCCGCGAGCGGAATAGGAGAAATTCGCCTTCCTGAAGCGGAACCGGGAAGCAGTATCATGCCGGGAAAGGTCAACCCGAGCATTCTCGAAGCACTCAAGATGATCTGCTTGCACGTGCACGGGAGCACGGAAACGATTCACGCGTGCGCGGAATCCACGCAACTCGAACTCAACACGATGACGCCCATCATGGCGTATCATCTCCTCGACTCCACGCACCTCTTAGAAAATGGTCTGCGCATGTTTCGAACCCATTGTCTTCTGCGCACTATTCCCACGTCGCGCATGCTGCAAAATCTCCACGCGTCTCCCTCCGCCGCGACGGGACTTAATCCTTATCTCGGATACGACGTGACGGCGCATCTCGTGAAAAAATCGCGTTCGAGTGGAAAAACCATTGGGGTGGTTGCCGAAGAAATGGGTATTCTCTCTCGAGAAGAAACGGCGCGACTTCTTTCCCCTGCTTCGCTGACGCAACCTCAGAAAATAGATGCGTCGCTGAAAAAAGACATTCGAGGAAGACCCGCGTATAAAAAACTCGTGCGTGTGGTGCAACGATTCGCGCGCTGACTCGCGTTGTGTTCGGCGCACGATTAAAAAGAATAAAACCCATTCTAGGTTTCATGGCCCATCGGTACTTTACACTCGTTGAAGCGGAACGCGCGCTCCCCAAAATAAAGAAACACATGACGCGACTCATGGAGATCCACGACGAACTTACCGCTTTATCCGGAGTCCAGATTCACGCCGACCCGGCAGACTGGAATGGACATCTCCTCGCGATCAACATCAACAAGCGCTACCACGAACTCTCCTTCAAATATTTCGCCGAACTCGAAGCGATTACCCAAATGGGGTGTCACGTCAAAGATGTGCACCAGGGACTCGTGGACTTCTACTCCAAAATGGGGGAGAAGGACATTCTATTATGCTGGCAATACGACGAAGCCACGATTCTCTACTATCACGACTCTACTTCCGGCTACGAGGAGAGAAAACCCATTGATCACG
>CAYHJZ010000062.1:0-5381 GCA_964357115.1 uncultured archaeon
TAATATCCCACGCCGGAGAGCTTGAATCCACATGCTGGATTCCAGAGTAATCTTCATACAAAATCTCATTCAGAGAGGAATAATAAATCGGGTCAGGTGTGGCAGATACCGTGGGAAAAATGACAATGCACAATAGGAGAAGTGGTGCGAGAAATAGTTTAGTCGGAATGGAGAGACACATACCCACTACTCGGGCGAACGATTTAAATCATGGTAAAGTAGAATGAAAAAAAAGACCAATTTTAGGGAAGAGGAATCGCGTCTAATACAAGGATTCTTCCCGGCAGGAGCGGGAAGAGTTGCCAAATGAGGAGGCCAAAGATAAGGAGGAGACCCAAGTGAAGGAATGCTGCACTCATGGAGGCCGGCAGGGGGAGCTTTCCTTGTTCGTACGCATCATCCAACGCCATTCCCCCGAGCGTGTGACCATACAGCGCAGCTCCCAAGGCACAAATTCCCAACAGGGATCCGGCTACGGGGTAAGCAAGCGTCCACGGTCCCTGAATGAAACCGATTCCTGCGATGAGTAAGGGAGTTATTTTTCCGAAGAACATCCACCCGGAGAAAAATGCAGCGATAATGATTCCTAGAATGAAAAACACCGACGGAGGGGCCGTAGCGAGCGGAACGTCGCGCGCGAACACGGTTCCGACCACCCAGGCGAATCCCAACACGACAATTAAGTTCACACTCATACGTTTCCAAAAAATGGCTTGTGCTTTATTTACGTGCTGTTTTTCCCCACGCGATTCTTTGTTTAAAGAATAAAATAATTCCCTAAAAAATAAAAAAAGGAATTGCGTGCGCGTGGCTTAGTTGGATTGGCACGTCAAGTTCGGCGGCGTGACTTTATCGAGTGCCCAAATCACCGAGAACGCATTCGCATTGCTCTTTCCGCACGCGTCTCCGGATTGAATCGAGTCCATGAGTTGCTGCAGTGTAACGGGGGGATTCACTCCGGCACCATACGCATAGGAGGAATCTAAATTCAAAATGGCTTTTTGCAAATCTTGCAAGTTGTCCACTTCAAAACTTCCTTTGATGGTTTCCACCGTCGCTTCTTGGTTAGCGCATGCCAAGTGCAAATCGTGTTGGACACCGGCTTGCGTGGGCAATAGCAAGGTTCCCGTGTAGTAATAGTCTCCCGGGAAGCTTTCGGAGATAGTGCGCGTGGCTCCGTTCAAGTAGTTAGCGCACGCCGGGCCGCCTGTAGTTTGTTCGCGCTGCGGGTTGGTAGCAGTGCAGTCAAACCAATTGATCGCGTCCGCGGAGACACCCGGGTTTTGATTTCCTTGTTGCACAATCGAGTAGCTAAAATTTGTGGGCGCTACCGAGCTGCGGAAGTTGAGCTTAATGGGAATAGGATAGTGCGGCGTGCTATTCGTCGTGATACTCGTTCCCGTTCGATCGAGTGAGAATAGCACGGGAAGTCCACCGTTAGCTTGACTGGTTTTCGTCAAATATTCCATTGTGTTACCGACCAGTGCGTAGTTGGTTGCTCCGTTACCCGTAATGGTTCCAAATGCAGGATCAATAGAAAGTGGGCTTCCGAATTCGCTACGGTCATCCGTAGACGTGGCTCCGTTAAAGGGTGTCCAGAAGAACGGGTTTTGCGTGTAGAGCGCTCCTTGAGGTTGGAGTTGCGCGAGCGTCTTTCGATCTTCGTTGAGCAAGTCTACATTCACACTGGCCAAATCGTCGTTCGTTCCGTCCCATTCTCCATTAATGAGGATGCCGTACTCGCCCGGCTCGGTGAGGTTCTGGAAGTCGAAGTGGGCAACATCCGCGACAAGCGCGCCCGCCACTCCCGCAGTGGTAAAGTGGTCGCGGTAATTGTAGGGGAATCCGCTCACATCAAGGAGGTGCGCCCCGAGTGTCGTGATGGGGTATTTATCCTTAAGGAGTAGCACGCGTCCCTCGAGGATTTCTTCAATGTACGTCTCCGCGTTTCCAAACGATGCCCAGGAGAAGTTTCCTTGGAGTTGAGCATTCTGCATGAGGTAATTGCGCACGCTATCGTTTGAAACGAGGTTCCCCGAAACGGCTTCATAACCTACACGCGTCGTGACAATAGACGAATGAATGCCTTTCAGGTGAGGCAGACCGAAGGAAAGAGAAACGGTGTTCCACACTTCTCCGTCCGCATCCTGCGTTGCCGTGCGAGCGGATTGAATGAAGGTGTGGAATTCTTCCAGGGTTAAGAGATAATAATCCACGTTAGTCGGCTTCTCCGCGCCAAGTTTGACGAGCACTTGTTGCAACGACTCTCCATTGGCATTGAACTCATTGCTCTCGACGGTCTCCACATCTAAATGAATAACCGTATCGGCATACACTTCGGCGTAGTTTTGTTTAATCGTGCCAAGCGTCTCATCAAAAGTGGCCAAGTATCCTGCGTAGTCAGAGCCTGTCCCAAACTCGCTTACGCTCGCAAAGGCTTTCTCCACAATGGCCGTATTCCCCGTCGCTGTGGCTTCGAGCAGTCCGCCATCTTTCGCCAAATAGTACTCGTTCACCCCCCCATTCGGTGAAGTCACGCTCACCGTGTCGATGATGCGTTCAATAAAGTTGCTTGTGGTGTACCGATCGGCCGCCGAGGGCTGGGGTTCGGTGAATACACCGTTCTTTCGGTTGGTTTCGATGAATTCATTCAGCTTCGCGACTTTCTTAATGCTGTAAAGCGCGAGTTGCGTGGCGTCGCAGAATTGTTCGGAGCAATTCGGACTCCCGTTGTACGTCCAATCCCACTTGATTTTGTCGAATCCGTACTTGGTAACGAAGCCGTTTCCGCTTTCATACCCGGCTTGACACACAAACGCAGCGCTGGAAAGGTTAGTGGTTTTTCCGGGCTTCAGCACAGTAATCTTCACCGGGATTTGCACGGTCTGCGTTCCTGGGTTGACAAATACGCGTGTTACACGCGCGCGGAGCGTTCCCTCAATCGTCACGTCTTCTTGCACGTTCTTGGGTCGCACGATCGTGGCTTCGATGTTTTGCTTTCCCGTCACGCGGAAGGTGGCCTGCACGAGGTCATTCTGCGTTCCTTCCAGTGTTTGCGGTGAGAGAATTTCGAGGATGTAGTCGGATGCTCCGCACTTCATTTCCCCATTTACTTCTCCCGTGAGTAATACTTGCCCGGGCTCTTTCGTCGTGTACGCGATAGTGGTTCCCTGCAGGAAGGATTCGTCTCCGAATTGCAAGGGCGAGAGGGACTCGTTGTTGATACACTCTTGGAAGTTCGTGATGCGCGTGTTTCCACCTTGCAAGACGGCGTCAATCGCACTTGTGAGGTTGAAGAGGTTCTCGAAGATAACCGCGAAGGGCTTTTGTTGCGCGGCACCGTAGGCGTCCAAGTATTTCACGGAGATCGTTCCGTAGGATTCTACGCGGTAATAGTTGGCTTCGGCGAACACCTTCAAGTCACTAAATCGCTTTCCGATGCCCCCGTCGTTGAGCAACAAGTCGGGTTGCGCCTTATACGTGGTCAAGTCGGGGAAGATTTGGAATTCCATTTCTTGATAGGTGTCACTGCCTACGCCGCGTGTTTGCATTCCGATGACTTGAATGTCGTGCACCAGCGATGTTTTTCGCTGCTCGGAACCATTTCCTTCTTCGGATAATAATCCGTCCGCGCTGAAGAACGAGGCAATCGTAATCGTGTCCGCACTCTCGACGAGTCGCACGCCTTGGTCGTAGCATTTATTGATGACCTTTCCCTTCACGGGCTTTTGAATAAAGTCATTAAAGCGGAATTTGAGAGTGGAAAGTTGAATACAGTCTGCGTTCACTTCCGTCGGACTCTTCACGAGCACGCTCACGAGTTCGATTTGCTTAGAGGCGTCCGTGCTTCCCACCGGTCGTGCATTCACCACTACATCGTACTTCCCGATGCGGAAGCCGGAGTTAATGCGCACGCGCTGGGCTTCATTGGGTTTGAGGGCGAAAGCATTGGCACTCGTTTGCAAGTTGGGGTCAGCGTCCAATTCAATGTGCACGTCGGACTGGCAGCTGTTTTCAATACGAATTTCCGTTCCCGAGCACCCATACGCTTGGGAGGCATTTCCCCCAAAGGCGTTGTATTGGTCGACTCCCGTATTTCCGTACGGACCGTAGTAGCTAGAGTAGTTGGTGTTCTGCCCGGCGAAGTTGGCGTTGAAAGGAGCGACATTTCCAAATCCATCGTACCCACCCGCACCGTAGACTCCGGTTTGGTTAGACGGCAATAAGCTGCTGCCGCTAGGGTTGGATGTTTTGTTGAGCACACTGTAGCTCGGATTGTAGTACGGAACGTTCCCCGGCGTGTAGGTGGAGTTGAAGTAGTTTCCGTAGACATTTCCCCCCGTGTTCACGGCGCAGGAGTCAATTTCGAGTAACGCAGGGGTGTTGATTTTAACACACGAGGCGAGATCGTTCACCGACGCCCCTATCGTAACGGTTTCGCTCAGAATATCCGATACTCCCGTCTCCGTGGGGTTGAGCGCTTGGAATACAATTTGAGGTTCCGCAGCACCGGATTGAATGGAAGCCGGAGTAAAGGTCACGGTCGCGACGACTTCTCCCGATGCGGGAATGCTGGTTTGAATGACCTTAAACCCGGTCGTGAGCACCACGTTCTTCTCATCCGTGGTCACGCTAAAAGAGCCGACCGCGTCCCCCGCGAGTTGTTTGAGTTTAGCCGATAATTCCACTAGGCGTACGGGGCTTCCGTCCACCGTGCACGTGTTTCGAATTTCAAAGGCTTGTTGCTTCGCTTGACCGGGGACCGCGAACACGTTCCATTCGACGGGTTCCACTAGCAGACAATCTTCCACGTCCACTTCTCCCCCAAAACCAATTTTGAGTGCGAGAGGCAGGGCGGCCACGAATGTTTTTCCCGTTTCGTCATTCGAAAGTTTAACCTGCACGCTCGTCGCGAGGTTTTTGGGAATGAGGAGTTTTTGTCCTTTCTCTGTAAGGGTGACGCTGAAAGCGAGGTTGCGCTGCGCATTAAGTTCGAGCGTTTCTCCTAACACGTCCCCATTCAGCACGTTAAACGAGACCAATCCTTCCGTGTCGCCCGACAAGACGATGTCATCCACCCTCAAGGGAATGCTCGCGAGGTTAGTGAACTGCACATCCTTCGTCTTCTTGGTGGTGCCATTCACGATAAGCGTTTCCGCCACACTGGCGGGGACGAAAGAAAGAATGTCCGCTCCCACTGTAATAGTCTTTTCCACAGGGGAATAGCCGGCTTTCTCAATGCGAAGTTTAACCGTGTCTCCGGCGGAAGGTTCGTTGAGTTCGAAGGGAAAAATCCCCTCAATGTCGGTGAATCCGCTCGTGAGCAACGAGTAGGTGAGGAAAATACTTACTGATGCATTCTCAATGGGAATTTCAACGTT
>CAYHJZ010000063.1:0-5361 GCA_964357115.1 uncultured archaeon
ATTCCCTTAGCAAAATACTCAATACTCGGACCAACCGTCCCGCCGCCCGCCCACACATCTTCACGAAAGACGAGATCCTCTTTCTTCACCCCAATGACTTGCGTCAAGTAATTGAAATCGTGCTCGAGGGCTTCATTCTTCCAGTAAAACAACCCCGTCTTTTCACTATTGAACGCGTGCTGTCCAAACATGACAAACCCAGTGTAGTGTCGACCGGTCACGCCCACATTGCCCACATCATTAAAGCGCAAGCAATGCTGGGGAACAATGAGCGGGTTAGCCGGGGGCTCGACTTCCCCCGTCACGACGTAGGGTTGAAAATCAATAATGCTCGCGTTCGTAAAATACAAATCATCCCGCCAACGCGAAACGACGGGAAAGCGTTTGATCTCCGTGTGATTATTTTTTGTGAAATATTTGCTAATTTCTTTCCACGTCTCCACGTACGAAAAATTTTTTGTTTTGTGGCCAATGAACTCATACCCCACACACTCAGAGTCTGCACAAATCGTGCGATTGGCATCTAACGCCCAAAAAAAGTTTTTACAATTGGTGCACTGCTGGCGCTGAAACCCTTTCTGAATCAACGCATCCACGCGATAGTGTGTCTGCCAGTCGCGAGAAAAACGCTCCCTCAATTGTTTCTTATCTACCATATGGGCACCCTATATACTCCAAATCATCCAGCGCAAGCATTTAAAGGAGGGGCTTTTCTTTGAAGACTGAAGGAGGCGATCAGATATGATTGCAATATTAGCAGTGAACTGGGTCACGGTCTTCGCGGCCGCGATAGCCAGCTTTGTGGTGGGAATGATATGGTATTCTCCCGCTATGTTCGGAAAACAATGGATGAAAATGATGGGAATTACCCCCAAAGAAATGAAAAGCGGACAAAAAGAAATGGGACCGACGATGGTCAAAGGATTCTTGCTTGGACTCATCCAAGTATTTGTACTCGCTCAAGTATTCGGATGGATTGTCGTCAGCAACTTAGTGGACGCCGTCATTATTGCCGGATGGGTGTGGGTCGGATTCATGGCCACGATTGCGATGATGGGAGTTATCTATGAACGAAAAAGCATGGATTGGTTCTTCATCTCCGCAGGCTACCAATTGGCCTCCATTTTGGTCGCCGCCATCGTATTGACTGTGCTATAAAATTCAGCACAGCCAATATCTTTTTTTTATTTTTTTTTAGAAAACAAAGACGTGAGAATATTATTTAATTTTGAAAAAAGAGAAAATATGAAAGAGAAGGCACACAGAAAGAGAAATATTCAACTTATTCTATTTTTTTCTACTAACTATCTTTACTCGAAAAAATGAGTGCGGGAGACAGGATTTGAACCTGCGTAAGCACTAAGCTACTGGAACCTCAATCCAGCCCGGTTGACCACTGCGGCACTCCCGCAACTGTTTCGTCAGTTGACACCGAGGGACTACTACACTCGCGGGGTGTAAACACCCCGAGATAGGCCAATCCCTTCTCAAAAAGGGTTCAGGTAAGGTTTTAAGGGAGTCTCCTGCCCTTTGCATTTAGAAGAGTAAAACTCCTATGCTTTCCGTACGACCATTCCGACAAGACATTGCCTACTGCGGCCCCGCCAGCCTAAAGGCCGTTTTACGATACTATGGAATTCGAAAAACCGAGCGAGATCTTGCTACCCTTACGAAAGCCTCCAAAAAGTCGGGAACCAAAGGGGAAAACATGGTCAAAGCCGCTAAAGAATTGGGCCTGGACGCCACCCTCATGGATGACGCCGAAATCTCGGATATTCGATACTGGGTGAGAGAGAAAGAAGTCCCCGTCATCGTGGACTGGTGGAGCGAGGAAGAAGGACACTACTCCATTGTCGTATGGATTAACGCCGAAAATATTTACTTAATGGATCCCGAATGGGGGCAGACCCGCGCGCTACGTATTAGCACCTTCAAACGAAACTGGTTTGACTTCTCCGGAAACTATCTCAAAAAAAATAGTGACCTCAAACTTCGACGCATGATTGTCATTCGACCCCACCCCATTATCAAGAAAAAATCGATTCGAAAAAGAAAAACAAAAAAGAAATAATGAAAAAATATAATTGAAAAATAAAAAATTATTTCAACGTAATTCTAGGAACAAATTGTCCATTATACACACTAAAACCAGGCATGGGTGTCAGGCGCATGCGTATCCCCAATTTTTTGAAACTTTCAAAAACTCTTTTACGTAATTCAATAAAGTCTTCTCGGGAAATATGTCCCATTGCACGAGAATCATGAATATTCTCCAAACTCACTATCGCTAATCGAATCAACGAAGGATTCTTTTTCTCGTTCTCTACCCACTTTTTTCCAAAAAATACACTAGTATATCCGATGACTTCTCCTTTAGGAGAGACCGGGACGACATGCATAATTCGTGCGCGTTGTATTGAACCCGGTTCTTTTTTCGAACGATTCAAAAAATTAGAAAAATCAGCGCTGGAGGGAAAACCGTGTATTGCGACATCATCCATCCTAATGAGAGGATGCGTGTGAATCACGGAACGAACCTCTCGATTCACGCTTACTAAATGCGTTGAAAAATGATTTCGCGTCGCCGATGCCCCTACCATTCGACCCGGTTTTCCGGCCTCTTTGATGAAACCAATCTCTTCTGTCGTAATGCGAGGAAATGCTTCAATGACTCGTTTCACACTACTTGGAGAACGTGTTGAAAATTCCACCCCAAAACCATGTTCGCGAGGAATTCGCTTTCCATTAAGAAAATCAGGATGACTGGAAACACACGATTCCAAAAACAAAACTCCGGCTAACGCCGATGCTAATCCAGTCTTTTGAAGAACACTTCTTCGAGAAATAGTTGGAGTGATTTTTCTTTTTTCTTCCCCGGTGCCACGAGAGATTAGAGTGTGCGACCCTGTCTTTCGAAATATTTTCCTCGGCATATTTCTCCACTAAGCGTTCTCTTCAATAAAAAAGGGTGTGCGTCCCCGGCCGTAAGCGGTCTTCTGTTTTATCCGCATTTGCCTAAGCGCCAATCACTGGCTTGCACTCCCTGGAGGAGAACCCGTTTCAATACACCCGCTGGAACGTCCGCTCTTCGCTTCATCCTGCCCGACGGGGTAAACCGTGTCTGTGCTCTCCTCCACCCCTTCCGAGGTGTTTTCAGGTATAGACTGAGTGGACCGACTTTCCTCAGCCGGGAGAATCGCACTCCCTAACCGTCAGCGGACCACCGGCGACGCACGAGAGAAAAAGGCAATCATGAGAATAAAAGAGAATCGAAAAGTAAAACCAACGCAAAACCAATAGAACTACGCCTGTTTCAACGCAATCTGAATCAAGTTCTCGGGCCACTCGTTACGCTTCAGCACTTCCGTAATCGCCTTATCATCAAAACCCTGAGAACGATACTGACGAATATAGGGCAACAACACGAGCACTTTCTCCGCTTGAACTTG
The DNA here is from genome assembly GCA_964357115.1 of uncultured archaeon. Lineage (GTDB taxonomy): Archaea > Iainarchaeota > Iainarchaeia > Iainarchaeales > VGJJ01 > VGJJ01. Next base: position 3,450 of record CAYHJZ010000063.1, read on the forward strand.
AGCAGGAGTCTTGTTGAGCTCCTCGGTGCCGACTACCCCATTGCTTTCAACGGAGATGGCTTGCAACTCCCCTCCCGCTTGCCGATCCATGGCTTGCTGAACCGGAGCCACGCTCATACTCGTCGCCGTTCGGGGTGCAGGGGTTGGATTCACCGGCTCCAACGATACGGAATCCATAGGTGCACCCAGAGGAGACACAGGAGGAGTGCTCGAAATCGCTTCACTGGGCTTTGGAGGAGCGCGCACCGCAATATGACTCCGCCAGAAAAAAACATACACAATAACTCCAAGCAAGAAAACACTACCCAACACGGGAAGTAGAAACTCGCTCAGAGAGACCTGAAATAGCATTCACTAACCAAATCGAAGGAGAATAAAAAAGAGTGTTTTTGGAGTGAAATCATCGTTATGGAAGCTATTCATTATCAACGCACAGAATGCGTGCTACGCCGGGATAATTACACTCTACCCCCATTGGGCGATTTAAATTATTTACATTCTTGTACCCCGTTTCCAGTGTCCCAGGAGAACCAAATTCTACTTTAACATTATCAAAAGAACCCCCATTGTTGGGAGAATTATATCGGATGTGAGTGTAAAGAAAAGTTTGATGGGTTAGATCTTGAATTCCTGTGGGAAAAGGAACATTGTTGTGATAAATTGTCCAAAAACCAGCGCTATCGCGCTCCGCTCGAATGATTTGCTCGGATCCAATAGGCAAAGGCATCCCGAGAAAAGTTTTCAGCACAGTAAAAACACCCTGGTCGATTCGATAAAGCAAAATGGCATCAGTCCCACTGTAATTAGTAAGGGCGCCCACCATGTACCCATTATCATTTGCCATAATCAACCTTCCAGGAGAATCCGAAACACCAATATACAGTTGATCGCTAGTCTGGTTCGGCATGACACTCATTTCCATAGAAAAAGAATTGGAAGTGAACGGAGTTGGAGTGGACATGTCGTGGAGACCGATTCCTACTGCGACCAGTTTTTCGGGACCGGCAGGAGAAGTCCCAACCACAAAGTCACCTAAATAAATTCCCCAAGTAGGATTCGAGGTTAATTGCAAGTCACTAAAATTATCAAAAAGCGCTACAGAAGATGGAAGTTTTTCCCCAAAAGACCCTGTCACGCAATATCCATCCAGTAAGACATCTTTTAGCCCATGACAAAAAACAGTTTTTTCAGTTATCTCGGCCACTTCTTCATACACTCTTGACCGGTGAATTTTACTACGAGAGGTAGCAAGCTCTCTTTCTAACTCCGCATTCTTTTTTTCTAATTCAGTAATTTTCGTATTCGTTTCGCTCTCAAAACTAGACTGCTCATCCGAGAGGTTCGAGACATTAACCGCAAGCTGCACCATGTTATCCAAAAGAATAGTCGTCTTTTGTTCAATCTCACGAATGGCATCCCAAATTTCCTGAATAGGATTGCCAACAGGAATCACCTGCGCATGAACAACCCCTCCAAAAAACAAAAAAGATAGAAAAATAATTAACAACAGGGAGCGATACATACACTAATACCAGATACTGAGTATAAAAATATCTAGGAATAGATGTAAAAAACCAATAATTCGATGATTATAGAATTCTTTAATTTGAATCAAACCTCAAAATCAGAAAAAAAATTGCATTGAGGAGTTGGTTTTTCCGTCACAGTTCCACAACCGTATTTTGTTAGTTCATTCTGTTGCTTAGAGAAATAAATTCTCATTATATCCTTGCGTTATTAGTACGCGTAGACTGAACACGTCGCCGAGGCTTCGTGCGTACATCCCACGCCTATCAACCCGATCTTTTATCGGAACGCTTGTCTAGTGACACAGGTTTATCTCCCTGCAGTTCTAGAATGTTGGTCTCTTTTCAGGTGTCACTTCACGCTTAGATGCTTTCAGCGTTTATCG
>CAYHJZ010000064.1:0-5301 GCA_964357115.1 uncultured archaeon
CCACTTCATCCTCTGGCCTCGGGTACAATGGTTTAACGCGCGGCACCCATTTTTCTTCATGATGTGTTTCAATTTTGGCTCCGCTCCGCGCGAGTCGTTCCACTCTTCCCGAAAACAAGTTCATCGCGATGCTCTGCGTCTCGTCATCGAGGTTGTGTCCCGTCACGAGTTTAGTAGCTCCCATTTCTCGTGCGGCGGTGTTAATGTATTTTCTCCGGAACACGCCGCAAAACGTGCAACTGTTTTCTTTCCACCCATTCTCGTGCGTTTTTTGCACAATCTCTTGCATCGAGTTTCCTATTTCTTTTTTGAGTTCTACAATTTTGTATTCAATATCCAACGCACGATAATTTTTCTCGGCTTCTACAATGGCCTTATCCCGGTAACCGTCAATTCCTTCGTCAATGCTAATTCCCACAATCGTGTTTCGCGGCATGATTGCCCGCATCAAATTGAGCACGACTACGGAATCCTTTCCCCCCGAACAGGCGACGCCAATCACATCCTCGTTGTCGAAGAACTGATTCATTCGCGTCACGTTGCGCACGCGTTTTTCAAAGAAGTATTCGAAGTGTTCTTGACAAAAGGAATGGGGTCCATATCCCAATCGAATGACGCTTTCCTTTCCGCATTTTTCGCAGGCCGACATACTACTCTCCCCACCCCCAAGAGTTAAATAGTCCGGCGTTCCTTCTCGACTATGGCTGATACTGTTAACCCCCTATTCTTTGTTTTTGGCGCTATTTTGGTTTTGACTCTTGGTTTTTTTTGGTGGAGTGGAAACGCATCGATTGCTTCTCCCCTCGTTCCTGGCGATTCCATGATGGAAGATAAAACCCCCGAAACGAATAATGGGGACACGCTCGTCAATCCCGGCTTCCCTTCCCTCCCTGTATCTTTATTTTCATTTGCCGTCTCTCCCGGTTCTCCGCGCGCGGGGGAAGACGTGACGATTACCGCGACCGCCAATGCGTCTGCGTATGAATTCTTGAATAATCCCGCTTTTTCGTTTGAAGTGGGCGTTCGTCAGTTTGGAAATTGGAAGACCGTGGCCTGCTCCGGTTCTCCGTGCAGCGTAACATGGGAAAACGTCTCCACGGGAACATTAGAATACCGCGTCGTCCGCCACCACCCCAGCGACACGGGCACGCACCCCATTACGGAAGGCCCATTCCCCATTACGGTGGTTTCTACCGCTGCCTCAGGGGACACCTTAGGTCCTAAAGCCTCGATCACGCACGAACCCTTCTACCCTCCCTCCGGAGGCTCAGTTCTCTTGACCGCGCTCGTAGAGGATATTTCCTCCGTCAAGCTCGTCGAGATTTGGGTGGACACCACCTTGGAAGAGTCCTGCACGCAAGTCGTGAAGGTTTCCCAATGCGCTACTACGGTTTCCAACTTAGAGGTGGGCGACCACAACTATCACGTGAAAGCCTGGGACACGAAGGATAACTACACCGAGACCCCTTCCCTCACGTTCACGGTCAAATAGCCGCTCAATGGATGCCGTTTAAAAGCGTTTCCGGGTCGTTCTTTCTACGAAGTAGTCCCTATGTCCGCTACCAAACAAATTCAGAAGACCATTCAGAAGGTCTGGCACCGCAATACGGTCGATGGTGACGCGTACCGCGATCTTTTCCGCTCCCGCATGATGGAGTACCGCCGCACCCCGAGTGCCGTGGTTACCGTAGAGAAACCCTTTAACATTACTCGCGCCCGCGCGATTGGCTACAAGGCCATTCAGGGCTTAGTCGTCGCCCGCGTTCGCATTCGCCGCGGGGGCGGAATGTTTCTTCGCCCGCGCCGCGGTCGAAAGCCCAAGCGTATGGGAATTCGCTCCATGACACGAAAGAAAGGCATTCAAGTCATGTCCGAAGAGCGTGCGCAGCACCGCTACCCTAACATGGAAGTCTTGAACAGCTACAAAGTAGGTGTCGACGGAAAGAATCACTATTACGAGGTCATCCTCCTCGATCCTGCATCCCCTCGTATTCAATCCGATAAGGATTTGCGCTGGATTGTCGAACCCCAACACAAGGGTCGCGTCTTCCGCGGAAAAACGAGTGCGGGTCGCAAGAGTCGCGGTTTAGGAAACCCTGCCGGAGCGCGCGGAACTGAAAATATTCGCCCTTCGTTGCGTGCGCATAATCGAAAAGGAAAGTAGTCGTCCTACTTTCTTCTCCTCTTTTTTTCTCTTTCATTTCCATTTTTTCTTTTTTTTAACCCACATTCACTTAAACAAAATTCTCCTTTTGGGAGGGTATGGATTTCATTCACCCGGAAGCCTTTTCCCGCGACACCAAAAAAGCCACGCTGCTATATCCCTCTGCCGCGGCCCTTCCTCCGTTGAATCAGGATTCTTCCGCCTCTGTTTCTCGCATGGTTTTTTTGCCGTCTCCCGATCTTTCCGAGTTGCAACGTTGTGCGTCTCAAAAAATATCGTGCATGGTTTCCGTGCATTCGCTCGCACAATCCTTTGATGTAGTGAAGCACGCGAGCGTTTCTCTCGTATATGCTTCCCTTTCTGGCGCTCCCGTCATTGATTTTGCGTGGATGTCGCTCGCATCGCAACGCCGTGTGGGCGTTGTTTTCTCGCTGCACGATTTGCGTGACGCGTTTGTTCAAAAAAATGTGAATGCGTTTGCGGAATATCGTAAAGTCGGGCGATTGGTAGCGAAGAGTGCGCTTCCCCTGCACATTGCGAGTTTCGCTCGCACGCCCGAGGATGTTCTTTCTTCTCCCGAGCAGCGCGCGTTACTGGATTACCTCGAATACTTTCCCACGCGTGAGGTGGTTAAATGAAGAGCATTAAACAACGCGTCTCTACCATTCCTCTCTCTCTGCGCGGAAAAAAACGCTACATATTATTTCGCGCCTCTCCCTCCTCCGTGTGGGAAAAGTCCCTCGTGGAAAAGGCGTTGTTTCATCATCTCCTTCATTCGTTTGGCACGCTCGGCATGGCGGGTCTGCGGTATCGTTTCATCACGTTTAATCCGGAGAATGGAATGGGCATCCTTCGTTGCGTCCACACGCACACGTCACTCGTCGTAGCCGCCCTCCTGCTCGTGTCTTCGCTCAACGCCACTCCTGCGTCCGTTCGTACTATTCGAGTCAGCGGTTCCCTCCTCTCGCTTCGTTCGCGCTTACGAGGAACACCATCGCGTTCCTCCTGAACGCTCCTTTTTAAACTATTCTTGCGTCATCCTTTTGCGGTTTGATTCACGCAATTATTCCGTGGGATGGGTGAAAGGCAATGTACCCCGGTTCAGCTAAAAGTGCAGCATACGATCGTTCGGCTACGATGTTCAGTCCGGACGGCCGGCTCTATCAAGTAGAATACGCTTCTAAAATTGTTCAACAAGGAACGACGGGCGCAGCCTGCGTGTACAAAAACGGCGTGGTCTTAGGCGCGGATAAAAACGTGACTAGCAAACTCATGCTTCCCAATTCAATTGAAAAATTATTCAAGATTGACGATCACATTGCTGCAGTATCCGCTGGACTCGTCGGCGATGCCCGCCGCCTCATTCAGGGAGCGCGCGTCAAAGCACAGGAAAACGTCATGTACTACGATGAACCCATTCACGTAGAAACACTCGCGAAAGAATTGTCGAGCAACATGCAAGTTGTCACGCAATACGGAGGCATGCGCCCGTTTGGTGTTTCATTTATTATTGGCGGTTTCGACGAAACGGGTCCTCGTTTGTTTGAGACCGAGCCCTCGGGCGCGCTCGCCGAATACGTAGCAGTCGCCGTAGGTCAAGGTCGCAAGGAAGCCATGGATCACTTTGAGCAAGCCTATCAACCCAATCTTTCTCGCGAGCAAGCCGTGGCGTTAGTTTTTGGCGCGTTGGAAAAAAGCCTCCCCAAGAATCAACGTCTTAGCTTAGATCGCGTGGACTTTGGATACATTGATCGCGACAAACCGTTTGCACGAATGGATCGCGCCGAACTCAAATCCATTTTGTCTAAGAGCGCATCCAACGAGAGCAAATAACTCGGCTCTCTTTTTTTTGCGCACAGAAGGATACTTACCCCTGCTGAGGGAGACACGATATGGTCAAATTGGAAGAGGCAATTATTGCCCGCTACACAAAAGAAGGAATGCACTTCGAGTTGCTCGTTGATCCGGATTTAGCGTTGAAGCTCAAGCGCGGCCAACCCGTGAACATGGACGATTTACTCTCCACCGACATCGTGTACTCGGATGCGCGTCGCGGCGAACAAGCCAACGAGGATGATGTCGAGCGCATATTTCGTACAAGAGATATTCGCGCCATCGCCGAAAAGATTATTCGCGAGGGAGAAGTTCACTTAACCACCGAACAACGCCGCGTGCTGCGCGAAGAAAAACGTCGCGCCATTATTGATTTTATTTCCCGAAACGCGCTCAACCCGCAAACGGGAACCCCCCACCCCCCCTTGCGTATTGAGACGGCTCTCGCTGAACTCAAAATAACCGTGGACGAGTTCAAGGATGTCGCCACGCAAGTCAAAGAAATTTTGCCCCGTTTGAAGGTCAAACTTCCCCTTTCCCTGGAAAAACTCACCGTCGCGTTGAAGATTCCTCCGGCTTTTGCCTCTCCTGCCTTAAACCTTTTGCATCGCTACGATGTGAAAAGGCAAGAATGGCAGTCGGATGGGAGCCTGATCGCGATCGTTGAGATCCCGGGCGGAATGAAGAACGAGCTGTTCGAAAAGATAAATCACATAACCCACGGAGAAGCCACCACGAAGATCGTGGAGTAAGCCCTGTGCCCCATTAAACCAAAAACCAAGTGGTTGAATCAACCAAGGAAGTGAGAGAAACCATGACCAAAGATATTGTGGTGCCCGGAGAATTGTTGAGCACCGAGACCAAAGAATTAGGTTCCCACACCTTCGCTGTGGGCGAAAAGATTTTTTCGGATTGCTTGGGCATTCGAAACGAAACCCACGATCGAATTTCCGTGATGCCGTTATCGGGAAGATATCTCCCCGTCGAAAACGATGTAGTGATTGGTGTCGTCAAAAATGAAAAGTTTGCAGGATACGATGTCGAAATTAATTCCTTTTACTCGAGTTTTGTCAACAAGCAAGATATTCGCGAACCCCTCAAAGTGGGTTCCGTGGTTTCCGCGCGCATCGTTAAAGTCAACGAGCTCAACGAGGCCGACATTGGAATGGTTCGCGCCCTCCGCGGGGGTGAAACCATTTCGGTTTCACCCGTAAAAGTTCCCCGCGTCATTGGCAAGAACGCTTCCATGCTGAACGCCATCAAAAATGGAATATTATCAGAAGTCGAACCAGTGGGTGATGCTT
>CAYHJZ010000065.1:0-5297 GCA_964357115.1 uncultured archaeon
GAAAAAAGAAAAGCAGCGTATGAGAATGCGAAAGAGCGGGCGCGAGAGCACCGAGAGAGATTAGAACGCATGATGGGCGAGATTAGTGAATCGTGCCAGCGCGGATTTGGTTTTACGGTGAGTTATTCTAATTAGGAAATTATTTTTTTCTTTTTTTAAGAGTCATCGAAGACGTTCCACGTTGTCGACGAATTGGGACAGCGTTTCGACGACGGAGTGGTGGTGTTCGGATTCGATCATGAGGAGTACCATCGTGAGATTGGGGGCGCGGTTTTTAGCAATGACCGTGTGACAAAACTTTTCCACGGCTTGCGGCGCATTGTACACGAGGAGGGTGGATACCGAGTCGATGATGAGAAATTTTTGGTTGCTCGCAATGCCGGCGATTTTTTCGGCGATGGCGAGGTTGAGTTCGACGAGAGCAAGAGGAGATTCGATATAGGTTACACGGGGAAGTTCAGGAGCGTCTTTTCCTGTGAGGGCGGTAATCGTGTCGACGTATTGAATGTTTTCGGGCAGAGAGGGAATGGTTTTTTGTAAATCAGAGTAGGGTTTGTTGGCGGTTACATACGTTCCGGGAATTGTTTTTTGTCCAAATGTAGTGAGAAGGGCACGCGGGGCGGAGGCGTATTGTTGGATGGAGAGTAAGAGCAGTGTCACCGTTCCGGGTGCGAGTGTGGAGATGATGGAGGATAGTTTAGATTCGGTTTCTCGCGTGGGGCGGAGGAGATCTTCGAGTTGCGCGTCCGAGAGGGTTTGGTTTCCCACGTTTTTTTTAGATGAAGACGCGGGCGACGAAGCGGCGGGAGAGGACGGATTGTGAGTGGGAGAATACATGCTAGTTACAAAGTAGTGTTTGTTAAAAAAAGAAAGGTTTTCCCCTGGAGGGGAAAAAGGGAGAAATGATTCCCTTTTTTCTACGAAATCTAGATGGTTCCGCGGCAATTTCCAACAGCGTTTACATTATCCAATTGACCTGCGTTGTAGTCCAGCGTGTATGTTAAGCTGTATTGTCCCTGCAACGGGTTAGTTGGCGTGATGATTAACGTATCGGTTTCGTTGGCGTTTAATGTGGTTCCGCCACCCGACAAAGTGACCGTTCCCGAAGTGAATGATGCACTGCCGTTATGTGTTCCAGCGATAGTCACATCATTGAATCCAACAGATTGTCCGGTTTGATTGACCAAAACCAATTGTGTCGAAGTTCCTGTAACATCACTCTGACTGACCGTAAATGCTCCAAATTTAGCGTCGCATTGGTCTCCTTGTATTGTGCTCGGGTTGATAAGAACCACAAGCGCGGCAACTGCAATAACGATAACAACTAGGGCCCAGCCGTAGGTCATCAGGTATTCCAGTGCGGATTGTCCTCTTTTACTGAAATGCATAGTACTATCTCCTCCTTTGCAAAGAAAGGTAATGGCTAAGCTTGGAAGCATGTGGCGATATTTAAACGTGAGCATAATTCAGCGAGAAAAGGGAGGGAAGGGAACCCGCTAGCTATAAATGCCCGTTTGGATTGGAGACGAGTACAATGCCTTCTTTAGCGGTGGTGGAACGAACGCCGACGGAAATTACCGGATTAGACGAGTTAATCGAGGGGGGAATTCCCAAAGGAAACTTGGTCGTGTTGACCGGAGACCCGGGTTCAGGTAAGACGATTTTTTGCTTGCAGTATTTGTATCATGGCGCCATCAAACACAATGAAGTGGGCGTGTTTATTTCATTGGAAGAGAAGCCGGAAGAGTTGATGGAAACGTCCGCCATTTTTGGGTGGGACATGAAGAGTTTGGTGCAGCAGAAGAAAGTGATCATTCAAACGGTAGAATTGTATGACTTTGATAAGTTGAGGGATAGTATTGAGGATTTAGTAACAAAAAACAAGGCGACGCGCCTCATTATTGATCCAGGGGTTATTTTTCATTTGTATTTTGAGAAAGAACTCGACGCGAGAAAAAGAATATTGAGTTTAGGAAAAATGCTGAAGAAGCTGAATGTGACGACGATTGTCACGAATGAAAGCACGACGGGACAACACGAAGGATTGTATGGATTAGAAGAGTATGTCGCGGATGGCGTGATTTTGTTATACCACACGCGAGTGGAAAATCGATTTGTAAGAAGTCTGGGAATTTTGAAAATGCGCGACACGAAGATTAGCGACAAACTCAGACCCGTGCGCATTACCTCGCAAGGTGTAGAAGTGTTGCCGAAAGAAGAATTGTTTTCAGACGCGTAGGGCGGAAACAATCAGTACAAGTAAAAAAATAAAAAAAACTCTTTTTCTATGTGTTAAGCAACAACGGCCCGAACGCCACGTCTAAGACGAAGCGGATCAAGTAGAAGAGTCCGTACGAGAAGAAGAGGATAATGGGGATGTATTTGATTCCGTCTTTTTCTTTCCCCGTAGCAATGGCACCGAGAATGAGCGAGGCGAATATTCCACCCACAAATAAAATAATTTGTGCAAAGAAGAAGACGAATTCGGGGGAAATAATCGCGGATTCTCCCCCGACAAAAGAGCCGAGCCCCCCAAATCGTCCGGCAGCCGCACCAATCGTCGCGGGATCAATAGCGGGTTGAGAAGAGATTTGCGCACTCATGACGGCGACAATGAAGCTGGATACGGCGTAGAGCGCCGGACCCCCAAACGCGGCAGAGAAGAAGATGAGGATAATGTAAATGGAAATAGAAGCGTGCGCTTCGCTTTGGAGAGCGAGTTGCGTACGCAAGTTACGAGACAGTTGCATGAGCAAGTCGGCGATTTCTCCTCCAGAGGAAATACCACGTGCCAGAAGCCAAACGGTTCGTTCCACGAGCGTGGATTTGATGTGTTTGGGTATTTCGAGAATAGCACGCTCGATGGGGGTGCCGGAGAGAATGCGTGTGGAGACGCGTTTCATTTCGCTTTCAAACGGACCGAATTCGGGTCGAGCACTCATGAGGAGCGCGCGTTCCGTCGTGAGACCGGCTTTGATGTTAGAGGCAATGAGCTGCAGTGCATCCGGGAGAATGCGTTCCACGTGTCGTCCACGCGATTCGGCTTGGAGGTCGAGCACCATGTACGCGCCGCCGAAGACGAAAACAATCGTGAAAAGAAATCCAAGGAAGACGAAGAGGAAGTTCCACTGCAGGACGAGCGTGGTGAATACGGTGGAGACGACGCCGAGCATGATGCCCATGATGAGGATGTTGATGATGAATTTTCTCGACGAGATGCGCATACCGAGGTAGGCGAATTGTTGCTCAAATGCGTCTTGCACGCGATGCCAGATGGGTTTGTGCGTGGGAGTCATGCGTTAGTCTCCGAGCAAGGAGGGGCGCTTGCTCTTGATGATCCCGAGGTACATGAATTGAGATACTCCCACGAAGGCGAGGAGGATCCAGAAATAGAGTTCGGTTATTTCGATTTGCGGAAAGGAGGAGAGGACAATGAGGAAGGTGATTCCGAGCGCGGGGACGATGACGCCGAGCATCATGTACACGAGCGAGAGGATTTTCATTTGGCTTTCGTAGTTTCGAATTTGAATCGATTGCGCTTCCGTGAGGGAGTCGACACTTTCGGATAATACGGCAGATACGTCGGCGCCGGCGCGCATACCGTTGACGATTTGCCATATCGCGCGGCGAAAGAAAATGGAAGGGTTGTATTCCGCAATGCGTTCGAGGGCGATTTCTTGAATCGTGCCTGTGCTGATTTGATCCACGGCTTTTTTGAATTCACTCGAAACCGCGCCGTAGTTTCCTTCGGCAACCACTTTCATGGATTCAAATAAACTTACACCTGAACGGAGTTGGACGAGAATCGTTCGCAGGGCAAAGACGAGATTTCGATCGAGTTCGCGAACTTTTTTCTTGATGCGAATAATGGGAAACGCGATGAGTTGAACGAGGACGAGAAAGGAGAAGATGAGGCTGATGACGACGGGCAAGACGATTTCGATTTGATTGAGTAAGCGAAAAGCGAGGACGAAAAAGATGAAGGTGAAGAAGATGAAGTAGAAGACGATGATGACGAGGGCCATGGTGGCGTATTCTTTCACATTCACGGGTATTTCGGCGCGCTTCATGTCCGCGTCATGAAGGGGAAGAATTTTTCCGAAGGAGGCGCCGAGACCGGTCATTCGTTTGCTCGCCCACCGGAGGAGCGGCATGGGGAGCACGTTCAACGGCATCGAGAATCGGGTGATCATGCGGGGAGCACCTCACCGTAGTCCCGCGCGTTTGAGAATGGAATCGGGTTCCGAGTAGTATTCGGCCATGACCTTTCCCACTTCGTTGATGTCGCGAATTTTTTCTTTGACCATCCAGTTGAGAATGGTTTCTTTTTCTTGCAGGTTTTGCGCGAGTTCTTGTGCAGTGAATCCGGTGTGGAGGCCGAGTTCGTCGAAGAGGCGAATGCTTTCGGCATATTTTTCTATTTTGTCGTTCGCGCCGCGCCAGCGGAATAAAATGTTAGGTTTGAGAGTAATCTTTCCATCCGCTCCTGCTTTTTGGGGAATGAATTCCGCGAGTTGGAGAATGCGGCGAACTCCAAGGCGGCGATTGCGGAACATGACCACGTTCAAGTGCACCGCTTCAAGTAAGGATGGCGCGATTTCAATCGGGGGACTCGTGAGTCGGCTAATCGTTTCGTCGGCGGTGTTGGCGTGGACGGTGGCGTAGACACTGTGTCCCGTGTGCATGGCTTCAAACATGACTTCGGCTTCTTTTTGTCGGCGGACTTCTCCCACAATGATTCGGTCGTGTCGCATTCGCAACGCGTTCACGAGCAAGTCGAGCATAGTCACAGAACCTTTTCCTTCCGAGTTGGGTTCGCGCGTGGTCATGGGGACCCAGTGCAAGAAGTCAGGGAGGGTGAGCTCGCGCGTGTCCTCGATGGTGAGGACGCGTTGATTGGGTTGAATGAAGGGAAGCATGACGTTGAGCAACGTGGTTTTTCCAGAACCGGTTCCTCCGGAGACCATGATGTTGAGTTCGTATTCCATGGCGAGCCAGAGCATCGCCATCACCGGCGCAGAGGCCGTTCCCGCGTTGATGAAATCGGTGGACGTCCACGGGTCGCGGCGGAAGCGACGAATGGTAATCGTGTTTCCACGGGAAGAAATAGGAAACAGAGAAGCATTGGCGCGGTCTCCTGTAACTAAGTGTGCGTCGAGAAGCGGGTTGAGAATCGTAACTTGTTTTCCCACGCGTCGGGCGATGATGCTGGCGTAGTTTTGAATTTCGGCTTCTGGGTAGATGAGAATGTTCTTGCTGAGCGAGCCGTGTTTTTTATGATACACCCACACTGGTTC
>CAYHJZ010000066.1:0-5266 GCA_964357115.1 uncultured archaeon
ATCTCGCGCGAATACGGCGTGTTGAAAGAAGACCAAGGAATCGCGTACCGAGGACTCTTCCTCATTGATACGGAAGGAATCATCCGATACGAAGTGGTCGCGGACTTAGACGTAGGACGCAGCGTGAAAGAAACCCTGCGCGTACTCCAAGCCTTCCAATCCGGCGGACTCTGCGAAGTCGACTGGCAACCCGGAATGGACCACTTGAATAAGAAGAAGAAATAGTTCGGCCTTTTTGGAAAAAAAGCCCGGGGAAAAATAGTAGTTGACGTGGGGGTCAAAGACGACCCCCACTATCTCGGGATCGAGGAACGAAACCCTCGCTGCTTTTCTTTCTCTTTTTTTACTTTTTTTATCTAAGAGAATCCACCAGAGTAGTTATTATAGGTTGAAATTCACCTGGAAAGAATGCCCACCCCCCGACGCAAGAGATTATCACGATTCAACTAATGGTCAGTCGGAAGAGCAGCTGTGCTTTTTTCTCAGGGAAAAACACGCCAAGAAGTAGCGAAATACTATTTTTGGCGTTACGCAAAGAATTGGAAAATCAGATCCATACAAGAAATGGAAAAATTCTTATTCACCCCGCGGCAGGGAGAAAGACCTAATTTTGGAAAGCTATTTGAAAAAGACCCCTCAAAAATTCGTGCTAATTACGAGGAGTGGTTGAGTAAGAGTAAGATCAAAAGAGCCGGACGAGCGGAGCGAATGAAAGCACGGCATGAAGACCCTACTTTTGCAGAAGAAAATCATAGGAGAGCAAGTGAAATATTTGGGAAACTGCGCGAAACTCCAGGATATGCACAAAAACAAAGAGAAAAAATGAGTAAACAAAATAATGACCCGAATTTCGCAAGAAAGAGGGATAGAAAATCACGAAAAAGAATGATTATATTAGATCGAAGCCAAGCATTTAGGAAAAGAAATAGTAAAAGAATGAAAAAATTATGGGACGAAGAAACCTGGAAAGAAGAACGAATCGAATTAATTCGCAGCGGCGTTCAAAGCCACTGGCATCGCATCAAACAAGGATTGCTCGATCCTTTTCAAGAGAGGCATGTTGAATCAGTTGTAGAAATTGACGAAGAAAAAAAAGCAAGCAGGGCACCACTCGAAAAAAGAACGCCTGTAAAGCAAGCAGAAGAGGAGGAGCAAAAAAGAATCGTCCAAGAAAGCATTTTGGGGCTATCTCCTGAAGAAAGAGAAGCAATTGTGTCTATTCACTTTGAGGAAAACACAAAAAGAACAACGGCAAGGAAAATGGGCATTTCCCTGTCAGAATTGGGGGTTATTCTCAAGCAGGCTCACCAAAAACTCGCTCAAAAACTGAAAGGGAAGTTCTGACCAAAAAACACCATCAAAAATTGACACTTTCTCTTTTATACTCGAAATTTTTCTTTCTGAGTTCATGTGCTGGTATCGATTCCTCCTCCGACCCTTCGTGTCCCGCTTTATTGCCGGAGAAACGCTCGCGCAAGCCCTATCGTATGGAAAAAAACTCCAACGACGCGGCGTCACCCCCATCTTTGATATTTTAGGAGAAGAAACCAGCGGAAGAGAAGGCGCCGTGCGCACGAGCGAAACGTACATGACGCTCATTGACCGCTTGCACCGCGAACGAATCCCGGGAGCGATTTCACTCAAACTCACAGCGTTCGCTCTAGACGAGGATGAGGAAACGTGTTATCGCGCCGTGGCCCGCGTTGTACGACACGCGCATGAAGCCCAAATATTGGTGTGGATCGATATGGAAGGGAGCGGATACACCTCGCAAACTCTGCGCGTCTACAAGCGATTGCTGCACCAATATGACAACGTCGGAATTTGCATTCAAACGTATTTGAAACGCGCCAAAAAAGACATCTTATCCTTGCTGCCAGACCATCCTAAGATTCGATTGGTGAAAGGCGTGTATCCCCAAAAGAGTAAAGAGGTGTATTCGACGCACACGGCGATTAATACGCACTTCAAGGAACTCATTACCTTGTTGTCCGAGAAAGACGCGTGGACGGCGATTGGAACCCACGATCGAAACATTATTTCCCACGCACTCGGACACGCATTTCCTACGCACATGGAATTCCAAATGCTCAAAGGAATACGCGATCATGAAAAGTTTGTACTTGCTGAACACGGATACGCGGTGTGCGAATACGTGCCATTTGGAGAACACTGGGAAAAATACGTACTGCGAAGACTCCTCGAACGCGCGCGAAATGTAAAGTGGATCATTCAGAGCTATTTAGGAATCAAGTAAAAGAAAAAAAATAGAGGAGCGGCTTTCACCGCCCCTAAAAAAAAGAATTCATTTACACGTATTCTAAGTTCATTTCCCCTCTTCCGGAGGAGCGGCTACTGGTGGTTCCTTTTCGATCGTTCGAGGTTTTGATGAACGGACTCTTCACTCCCGTAAAGACGGTGATGACTTCGAGCTTGTTCTCAAACGCGGGATTAATTCGCGCACCCCAAATAACGACCGCATTCTGATCCAATTGCTCGGTGAGCATTGTCCCCACGGCATTGGCTTCTCCCAACGTCATCTCGGGACCGCCCGTGATGTGAATCAAGGCACCCTTGGCACCGGCAATGTCCACATCCAAGAGGGTATTGTTCAAACAATCCGCGACGGCTTCATCCACACGATTCACGGACTTGCTTTCTCCCACGGCGATCATCGACAAGCCGCGGCCCGTCATAATAGAGCGAACGTCGGCAAAGTCCAAGTTGATCAAGGAAGGCTGCGTAATCGTTTCGGTGATTCCGGAGACGACGCGCGCAATGAGTTCATCCGCGACGCGAAACGCATCCTGAATGGGCAAGTTAGGAACGAGTTCGGCGAGGCGGTTGTTATCCAACACAATCACCGTGTCGCAAATGGCGGCCATTTTCTGAATTCCTTCTTCGGCTTTAATCGTACGCGCGCGTTCCAACATGAACGGGTACGTGACCATCGCAATGACAATGGCACCCTGTTCTTTCGCCATTTGGGCAATAATGGGGGCGCTTCCCGTACCGGTTCCTCCACCCATTCCAGCGGAAATGAACAACATGTCGACTCCGCGTAGGACGGATTGCAAATCTCCTTTGCTCGACTCGGCAGCTTTAGCGCCAATTTCGGGGTATCCACCCGCACCGAGACCGCGCGTGATGGATTTTCCAATCAAAATCTTCGTAATATTGTCATCGATAATCGACAAGTGTTGCTTGTCCGTATTCACGGCCACGAGCTGGGCTCCGGCAATGTTCATATGCGCTAATCGGTTCACGGCGTTACAACCCGCTCCACCGGCACCCACCACCATAATGCGAGGGGCAGAAAAATCTTCAATATTTTTAATATTCTCGCTCATTTCTCGGCCGGTCTTGACGGCTTCACTAATCATTGACTGCATGGACTAAACACCCCGTTCCCCTGTGATTCGCTCTGGAAAATAGCCGAAAGCGTGGTAGTATGTCCCTTCCCACATTAATAAACATAGCGACGATTGACGCGATAAGAAAGGACAATCAACGCGAATTATGTGGAACACGTGGATGAATTAAATGAAAAAAAAGGAGAATGAAAAATAAAATAAGAAAAAATAAAGGAAGAAGAAAAAAGAGGGGTGAAGCAAATGCCGCTTAAAAAATTAAAAAAAGTTAAAATAGAAAAAAGAGTTGAAACTATTCCACGATGAACTTGCCTTTTCCTTTCAACACGTTGGAACCCGGCCAGTAAACGCCAAACTCAAACGACTCCTCGGCGACAAACGTGACGGTTTTACTCTGACCGGGAGATAAGTGTCCAGTAGTAAAGAGGTAATCCGAGTCGTTGGCGAGCTTAGATCCTGCCGGAGCACGGACGGTTTCCCCTCCAAACGAAGCACCTGAGGAAGAAACCATTACTGTGAGCTCCACGAGCGTCCCCTTTGAAACGGTAAATGACTTTTCCCCTACGACACCGGAATCATTTACCACAATAGAAAATGGAGTGGCGTTGGGAGTGGAAGTCGGAGAAGGGAATGGAGAAGTCGATAGCGTCTTTTGAATCGCATCCACGTACGAACCGGTGCAGGTTTCGGGTCCGATGGAATACACGTCAAACTTCATAATCGAAGAAAGCGGATCGGAAGGAGGGGAGATAGGTACGAGGCATCGCGCGGATTGTCCCGCAAACGCCGTTTCGGAAAGAGAATCGGAGAACACGCTCACGCGCACCACGCAAAACGTTCCCGCGTCATCCGAGGGACCTTGAGATTCAAAAAGCAGCGGAGCCCCGTCGGAAGTTTTCCAAAAAACTCCGGAAACGCGTTGACACGTCGCAAAAGCCTCCTCAAAACATTCCTCTATTGCATACGGAGAAGATTGATTGCACACCACGCGATCCTCGCCGGGTGTTTCTAAAAATACGGACTCGTCCACGTTATTGCCACTTGGCAATACCTCGCTTGAAACTATGGGCGACGAAGTAAGGGTGTTTTCTCCCGAAGAAGGAGAAAGGCAACCCGAGACGAGAACCATGAACACAAGCATTCCGAGGATAAAATTCATTACCAATAGAAACGGGAAGGGAGGATTTAAACCTTAAAGTTAAACGGGAAAGCAACCCTATTAAACTCAGGAGAGGCTAACGAATAGTATGAACTGGTTGGATAAGTTGTTAGGCAAGAAAGACCCGACGAAGAAGACGGAGTCCACCCACACGATGGGGCCCGAAGAACTCGTGTATGGAGACGAATCCCCCCGCGACGAGAACGATGCGCGCTACCGACCCATTGAGAGCGTGAACGAAAACGCTGTAACGCAAGAGATGGAAGACGACGCGGAAGGAATGGGAGACATTCCTTCGCTCATGCGCAGTAGTATGAGCACGCGCGACGCGCACCGCGTGATGATTGCGGCATTATTCATGAGCACGAAAGCCGTGTCGTTAGATGAATTATCCAAAATTTCCGGAGTGTCTATTCTCGAAGCACGAAAGCACGCGTCGGAGATGATTGATCAATTCAACCGAAAAAATGATGCGATTGAAATCGTGGAAGATGTGGGAGGGTATCGCATGAAGGTGCGCGCGCCCTACGATGAAAAAGTATCCCACTTGGCAGGGAGTGGAGAATTATCCCCTGCGGAATTGAAAACACTCGCGTTCATCGCGTACAAGCAACCGCTTATTCAATCGCAACTCGTGCAGGTGCGAAGCAACACGGCGTACGATCACTTGCAAGTATTACTCGAAAAAGGATTTGTTTCACGAGAACCCAAAGGAAGAACGTACATTTTACGCACG
>CAYHJZ010000067.1:0-5195 GCA_964357115.1 uncultured archaeon
TCGTTTGACAGCGTCTTGGATAGGGGCAGAGAAACGAATGGCGGAAGGGCTCGTAGGATGGTCTGAATGCGCTTTCTTAGGCGCAGGGTGCGAATTCATTGGCTTTACATACCATTTTTCTTCGTTGGGTTAATAATAGCGACCTATTCCTACCCTCAATCCCGTGCCTCTTTCACCCTTATTTTCCCTTTTCCTTTCGTTTTTGAGCTTTTTTTCAAGGGTTTCGTTCCCCGTTTTCGTGCGGAGGCCACGAGGCTTCGCAGCAAGGGTT
This sequence comes from uncultured archaeon, assembly GCA_964357115.1. Lineage (GTDB taxonomy): Archaea > Iainarchaeota > Iainarchaeia > Iainarchaeales > VGJJ01 > VGJJ01. The sequence continues at coordinate 272 of CAYHJZ010000067.1, forward strand.
TCGTTCCTTGATCCCGAGGTAGGGTTATCTAGCGATAACCCGTCTTTTTTCTCAAGAGTTTTTCCCGAGTTTTTAAAAATAAGTCATTCCGATTTCTATTAGTATGGGGTTCCTGAAAGGAACCCGATTTCCTTTTTCCCGGGTTTTTGGAAAAAAGCCGTGTTTTTATTTCCCTTCCGCGTTATTCCTTTTCATGAATGTGTCCGCGAAAGTGCTCCTGGGGGTTCTCCTCATTGCGTTTGGTTTGGGCTACTACCTTCCCGCGTGGGGGAATGTGAGCGGTCTCGTTTCGTTTTCGAGCACGGCTCCTTCGATTCCGTTTGCGAGTGCACAAGCCGTTTTCTGCCCTTCCTCGGGTTGTGTGGATATTCCCGTCTCCGTCGTAGATGCTTCCCGTTCTCGCGTGTGGGTGGCGATGTATTCGTTCACGAATGATTCCCTAGCAGACGCCTTGATTCGTGCGCATCATCGTGGGGTGGATGTTCGCGTGATTGTGGAGAAGACTCAAGCAGGGAGTCAGTATTCACAACATGAGCGCTTACTCTCGGAAGGCGTTCCTGTCGTCATTGACACTAATCCTTCTTCCATGCATCATAAGTTTGCGGTCGTGGATGAATCCATTCTCCTTAATGGTTCCATGAATTGGACGGGGAATGGAGTGGAGAAGAATAACGAGAACATGATGGTGTTGAACTCTGTCGAACTTAATACTGCGTTTGCGAATGAATTCGATTCGTTGTGGAATGAGTTTTTGCCCTAGTTTTTTTATTTGTCTAGCTGTTCGGTTTCAAATAGGTCATTCAGGGTACGTGCAAGGTAAGGGTAGTTCTTTTCGTTTTTCAGGCATTCTATCGCCCATTTGAGGGATCCCATATAGTTTCCCAAACCCTTCATTGTTTTTTTGTATTTGGCCATTTCTTCTTTTGTTTTATTTTCAGGTCGGATAGTGAATCCAAGCGATCGGTAATTTTCTATTAGCATTTCTGCGAATTCGATGAGCTCTTTTGCTATCACTTTTCCAAATGCGTTTATTCTTATCTCCCTAACTCGTTTTCGAGTCATTCCTTCCTCACGGAATACTTTCATTACTTCACTTTCTATTTTGTTTGGGTCCTCGCGAAAGTGTTTGAGCATTCTTCCTAGTTCTATTTTCAATAGCGTTGCCTCTTGCAACTCAGGCCCTCTTGCCATAAGGTCATCGAACAGTAAGCTGATTCGCACGTGCTGGTTTTCAATATCTCCGTGTTTTTTCTTCGTTCCATTCCCTTCGCGTCGAAGTCTTTGATAAAGTCGAATTTGTGCTTGAATCGTTTCTTTCTTGTTGCCTGAAAAGTAGCGCGCTCCCCCCGACACGTGTGCTCGGTAAGGTTCTTGGTCAAAACGTTCAAAGATTCGTGTGTATCTTTTTGCGGTTTGTTTTAATTTCTGATTTGGAACGTTCGGATTACGTCTAGCAATTGCGTGTGCCCGCACCAATCGTTTTCTTCTTTCTGATGCTCGTGGGGGTTGAGGCATATGTAGGAATATTCTCGTATTATTTATACTCTATGTTTTTCTCATCTCGTGCTGCGTGTGTGAGTCGTCAAAACGCTGTTGTGTCTTTTAGAGGTCATTTTGAGTCTATTTCCCTCGCTCTCCGAATCACGGCTTGGGCGAGATAGACTTGGTTTTCCGGCCGCTTGAGACATTGGATGGCCCATTCGTAGGAAACGCCAATGATGTCGTTTTCGAATTTTTCTTTTCTCTCTCTCATGAGCCGGGCAGCTATTTGATTTAGTTTTACTGCTAATCGTTGACCCATTCGCTCGAGTCGTACGTGGTTAATGGCATGAATGTTGTTCCATTCTTTTTTTTCCAGTAGTTGTCGCACTTCCCTTAATTCTTGCCCGTCGATCCGTCGGTGGTATTCATCTAATTCTAGCTTCGCGGCGTGTATGAATTGGTTGAGTCGTGTCGCTTGCAAGCGTGGTCTTTTGTCGCTCTCGTGGAAGCGGATCATTATTTCATCGAGAAGATATTCGATTCGTGTGCGTTGGTTTTTTATTTTTCTGAATTCCGTTTTCATTCCCTTCCCTTCGATGAAAAGTCGTTCGCACAGTGCGCGTTGCAATTCAATAACTTCTTTCAGATTTCTTCCCCTGTATCGTTCTGCTTCCGGGATATAGTATGGGTATGGGTGTCCTTCTGCTGTTTCGATGGCACGTGTGGTTCGTCGTGCAGCATAAATACGATCTTGGTGATTCAGCTCCTTCTGGCTCTGCATGACAATTTCCAATGCTCGTATGAGTCGTTTCCGTCGATTGGTTTTTCGCGGGGGCCTGGGCTTCTGCATGCAAGAACCGGTGTTCTCTTCCTTCTTATTCTTTCTTCAATCGTCTTGCGACTTCTTTCTCGAGCGCTTGCGCAATAAAGTACCCTTGAGCCTTCCCTCGCAGCGCTTGCATCGCCATTCCCATGAGCGCGTTTGTGGATTGAACCCCTTTTACGAGCACGAGGTGCTCGTTCTTGTCCACAATTTGTTTGATGATTCGTGCCACTTCTTCGTTTTCCACGCTTTCCACTTTCGTGTTTTCGAGAATAGTTTCAATTCGCGCGTCGGGTTGTTGTGCCCACGCGCGTAAAATAGTGGGAAAGTTTTCTCGCAACACGATTTTTTGTTTTTCTTTTTCAAGTAAAGCTTCCAGTTGCACGTGCGTGAGTCGATCCACGTTGGGATTTTCTCTTCGAATCGTGTTGAGTTGCGCAAGCAGGAGTGTCGCACTCGTGGTGGGATCGTATCCCTTTTCGAGGAGTCGGGTGAAGAATCGCGCGTCGTTGTCGAGTTTCATTTCTTCGGCGAGTTTTTCGCTGAGTCCTTTGTGGATGAAGTCTCTTTTTCGTTCTTCCGCCCATCGGGGTAAGTGCGTGTCGATTTCGTGGAGTGTTTGCGGCGTGATCTCAATGGTGTGCGCGTCCGTTTCCGGGTACATACGTGCGGCTCCTGCAAGAGGGCGCGAATACTCTGAATTTCCCCCCTCGATGGCGTTGCGCGTTTCCCCAGGTATTCCTTCCAATACGTACGCGGCTCGGTCTCGAATCACGCCTATGGCAAATTCGACTGTTTTTTCGGGACCTATTACGAGGGCAAACGAGTCTTTTTCTCCCGCATGTACCATTTCGCGGATTCGTTTCACATCGTCTTCCGTAATTCCATATCCGGGCAGCTCGTCCCCGTGCAACAATCCTCTCAACCCCGCTTTGGCTTTAACATAACTTGATAGTTCGCTTCCCACGCGTCTTCCGGGTTGAACTTCCATTCCCATTTTTTTGTTGAAGTGCGGGAGTCGCAGCGCGTGAATCACGTGCCCCTCGTTTCGCGCCGCGAGGATCATCTTAGCGGTGCTTTTTTGAAAAAGCGGTGTCACGTCTACGCCGCCTTGACTCTCGATCATTTCTTTCGTGAGCCCTTCTCCCACGAGTGTTTTTTTGAGTTGGAGGAGCGTGTTCTGTCGGTGCATTTCCCTTCGCACGTATTCGTCAATGAGGTCGAGCTCTTGCACTCCTTTCAATTCCACGCGCGCCCCGTGAGGGACGGAGATGTTAATGTCTTGTCGAATCGTCCCGAGTCCACGTTTGACTCTTCCCGTGATACGCATCAACTCGCCCATCTTGAGGGCGGTCATCTTGGCTTCTTCCGGAGAATGAATGTCCGGTTCCGTCGAGAGTTCGATGAGCGGGAATCCTAATCGGTCGAGTCGATACACCACTTCTCCTTCTTTTTTTTCCACGGGTCGAGCCGAGTCTTCTTCAATCGCCAGTCCTTGCATGCGAATCGTTTTTCCATTTTCAATCGTGAGGCTTCCCCCGAACGCGAGTTGAGTCGTTCGTTGGAATCCAGAAGTGTTGCTCCCGTCCACGACGGTTTTTCTCATCACAATCGCTTGATCCACGATCGTGGCTCCACATTTTCGCGCGACTTCCAGCGCGGTGTGCAGCGCGTCGCGATCCATTTCGGAGGGGGGTTCTTCGTCCGTTTCAACGAGTCCCGCATTCTCGTGATGTCCTTGGTATACGTACAAAAGTTTTTTTCTCGCAGCTTCGGCGGCGGCAATGTCTATTTTTCCAAATTCACTCGAAGTAGCGTGTAGTTTTCTTGTGAACGTAAAATCGGGTGCATCATCGCGAAGCGTAGTGGGTTTTCTCGAGAATAATTTTCCCGTGTTGAGCTGCTGGTGCACCTCCAGTCCACACGTCACGAGGGGCATTTTTTCCCCGTGGGGTGAATGAGATGTTTCGTCGTGCATACGTAGTGTTGTTTCCCTTTCGGCTTTAAAGCCTGCTTTTTTTTAGCGGTGGTGGAATATCGCGCTGATCATTTTCTTGGGAGACGGGAGGGGGATGGTTTTCACTCCTAACCCGTTTTCTCCTACAATGACACCCAGCAGGATAACCGCTCCGGCTGCGAGGAAGAGGGAGGGGATATTGGCCACGGCCACAATGATTCCTGCCACGAGGTATCCGACAAACGCTCCTGTTTTGACGATTCCCACTTGCGTTCCGAGGAGGGTTCCTTCTTGTTTGGTTTTTTCCGCAATTCCAGAGATGAGGGAGAGTCCGCTAATTCCTAAGAGACTGCTTCCTATTCCAAAAATGAGGGTAGCGATGAGCACGCTTTCGAAGGATTGAACTTGCGACAGGGCGAGGAGTCCGATTCCCGAGAGCGCGCCTCCCCACACGATTCCTTTTTGGCTTCCCCATCGGTCGGATATTTTTCCCATTTCGAATTGCACGAGCATGGGGAGTTCTCTCACGAAAATAATAATTCCGACTTGCGCGATGCTAAACCCTAAGTCTTGGGTCAAGTAAAGCGGGACAAATACGAAGAGTACGGGCACGGAAAACTGGTGCGCGGATTCCACAATGGCGATTCCTCTCAGGACGGGAT
>CAYHJZ010000068.1:0-5104 GCA_964357115.1 uncultured archaeon
TGCCTCTTGAATATCGAAATGGGCCTGTAGCTCAGTCTGGTAGAGCACCTCGTTTGCAACGTGGGGGCCACGGGTTCAAATCCCGTCGGGTCCATGAACTATTTTTGGTTTCAAAATAAAAAAGAAAAAGAGGAGGAAAGGGTTGCTTTCCCCCTTGAAATAATTTTTTTTATTTAATTTCTATATGACGCGTTCGATTTGTTCCATTATCATTTCGGGCGTGTAGTTCGTGTTGGGATCATTCGGATCTTGCACGTACAACGCATTAGTAGCCCCTTCCGCATCCAGGACAGTGTGCAGCGCGACTCCGAAGTACGTGTTGTGCGGATTGGGGACGGGGGGAACACCTGCGGCTCCGGCGTATAATGAGTACGTGGGCACGGCTTCGGTGGTCGTGTTATTCAGAATGTGCACGGCCGACATCGCTTGTTTGAGCGCGAGAGAGGGTGTGTTCGTTCCTAAATACGCGTTGAGAAGTCCGGAATTAAATTGAGTGGCGTCCGTCATTCCTACACGGTTAATGAAGAAATTGGGTCGGTCTTCCAACGAATAGTCTCCATACACTAACGGGAACAACAAAATAGCTCCTGCCGAACTTCCATATGCAATGACTCCTTCCGGATCGATGTTAAACTCGTGAGCGTTATCTCGCAGGAATTCGATTGCGTAAACCGCGTCTTGAGTCGTGTTAGGAAAAATCGCAAAGTTCGGATCGTTCGCTGGAATATTTTGCGGAGGCGTTTTGGCGAGTCGGTAATTCATGCTTATCACCGCGTACCCATTCTGGCGATACTCAGCGACTTCGGCAGCAATGAATGTATTTTCAGGGTCGGTAAAGTCTTTATCTCCTTTGAGAAATCCTCCGCCGTGAACAAATAGAATGACAGGAAAAGGCCCTTCGCTAACGGGGTAGTTTCCGGTGGCACTGTCAATAGGAGGGTAAAAGTCCATGAGATGAGCCGCATAGGGGCCGTATTGGATGTCGAAAGTGGCCGTCATGTATTGGGGGTTGCTACACGCGCTGCTGTAGGCATTGCACGTGTTTCGGCATTGTGTGGTGCCGTACACGAATCCTAAGTCGTTACACGTCGGAGTGTCGGTGCCGTCGCACACTTCATTGACGCCGCGGGAATTGGGCGTTTGCGTAGTGTTATCACCGCAGAAATAGGGTCCGCCATTTCGTGCACGCAGTTGAGTAGTCAGTGAAGACTGGAAGTCTCCACTGGTGTGATCTCCAAATAAGCTGAGTGTGGGAGTAGCTACGCGAGCGTCACTGTTGGCCGAAAGCAAGGAGAGGCTGCCGAGTAGCAAAAAGGCCCCCACTGCTAACGCTAAAATGTGTAATTTTTCACTATGGTTAGAAACGTGTGTTTTCATGAAATAGATGGGTTTGATGAGCATAAATGCATATCGCCCAAACACCCCAATAGTTTCAATTTTTTCGTCAGTTGCTGGTTTTTGAAATCAGTTCTGGGGAAACGGGTCGGCTACTTCCGTGGTAAAGTAGTATAACGTTGGATCAGAAAGTCAGCCAGAGCTATCCTGGTGCAGTGAAGTGGTTGCTCAACCGAAATAAGGACACGGCGTAAAAAAAAGAAAAATAAAAAAATGGAAGTTAGAGTTGAACCGCGCTGACGACGCCGATCAACCCAACTGCCACAAAGCCTACTAATCCAATTAATTTCAATTTCAAAATCATGGTCTGCTCACTCATGAGCGTTCCACCTCCCAACCAATTCTAGAAAAAATTTCACGGCTTATAAAACCCAAGGAATTAACGAGCCTTATTGCACGTTTTTTGGTTAATTGGGGTTGCAGAGTGGCAGTATTAAACATTTTGTTCCACTTTCACGAGTATGTCGTTCGAAGCACCACGCCACACCGCGGTTTCCGCTCCCGTGTCTTCGAACCGTATTCACGTTCACGTCATTGAATCATTCTACTTGTGGTAGGGGGACGGAGTCGTATTTTTTGGCTTCGTCCCCCGAAAACCCGAACACGAATTTTCTAACCCCCTGCCAATCGGAACTATTGGTTTGCCTCCTCTTCGTGGAAAACGAGACCGCCTCAGGACTCGCCACCGAATTCTGCGAGCGCACCCGCGTAGCTGCATCCACGTACTGGTACAGCGTACGCGCACTACGAAAGAATGGATTAGTCACCTACGGCAGCGGAGAACCGGTGAAACTCACCGAGAGAGGAAAAAACCACGCCAAGGCGTTACAAAAGGAGACGATCACGAATGAAAACAAGACTACGGAGTGAGAAAGTAAGGGAAAAAGAAGAAAAGTTAGCGCGACTCGAACAATTTGCCGCGCCCTTTCTCGAAAAGCGCATGCTTTCCAAAAAAATGGTGGCAACGCAAGAAGAATACAAACGTGCATTTGGCGAATTCAAACGGTTCGTCGCGCTGTCGATTATTCACCAACAACCCATCGGAATGGTTTCTCCTCGCGTGGACGCGGTGTGGCATGAGTTCATTCTCCACACGCGAGAATACGTGGATTTTTGTAACACGGTCGTGGGAAACTACTTCCACCACGCTCCCGCAACGGAAGCGGAAGAATCCGCGGACTCGGCGAAGACGTTTCACCAACTTTACCAACAAACGTTTGGGGAGCCGTTCCAATTCGAGAAAAAATTGAGCACGTGCTCGGGAGATTGTTCCTCGGCGTGTCGCGTCACCGCGTGCTACGGCGCTCCCACTCGGGGAAACACCGCAACGTGCAACGGCGGCCCCGATGATGGAGGCGGTTCTAAGTGCAGCAGCGGGCCAGATTCGTCGTACGGAAATAACCCGGACTAATGCTTCCCCAAATAATGACTCAAGGAGAAGGGGAGTTGGCTCTCCCCCTCCTTTTTAATAATAAAAAAACAGAGGATACGTATGACCTTTCACCGAGAACAATTCACGCAAGAGTTATCCGAGCTCGTCCGGATCCCGAGTATTAGTCAGCGGGTTGAGCACAAGGAAGATTGTTACGCCGTCGCGGAAAAGATGCAACACTTTCTAAAAAAATTGGGTGCGGAGACACGTATTGTCGCGACGAAAGGAAATCCCGTACTTTTAGGCGAGTTAGCGAGCGCATCGCGCGAACGAATAGTGATTTACAATCACTTAGACGTGCAACCCGCAGAGGAACCGCAGTGGAAAACCTCGCCGTTTGAACCGGTAGTGAAGGACGGGATCATGTTTGGTCGAGGAACGACGGATGACAAGGGGCCGGCACTCACTATTTTACACGCGATTCGCGAAATGCAATCGCAAAACATTCCCATGCCGAGCATTCAATTCGTGTACGAGACTGAAGAAGAAATCGGCAGCCCGAACTTTGGAGGATTTTTAGACGAAACACTGGGAAATGGTTCACTCAAGCCGCCGCATTCGGTATTAGTCAGCGATTCCGAATTCGAGGGAGAATACCCCACACTCAATTACAAACTTCGCGGGATGGCACGCCTATTCTTAACACTCGAAACCGCGTCGCAGGAAGCACACTCAGGAGTTGTAGGTGGTGTCGCTAAAAATCCCCTCGAAATTCTTTCGCGTGTTCTGGTTTCGATGAAAGATGAGATGGGAAACATTACCATCCCGCATTACCTGGATGATGTCGCTCCCCTTACTCCTATTGAAAAGGAAATGACGCAAAAAGTGGCCGCCCACATGGACGTGGAAAAATTCAAGCGTGAGACAGGAGTGAATGAACTTTTTACCGAGAATTCGGAAGAAATGCTCACGCGCATCTGGCACCGTCCGACGATGGAGATGCACGGCTTTGAAGGCGCGCAACACCTCCCTAAAGTCATGAAATCGTCCATCCCAAACAAAGTCACAGCCAAGATTTCGTTACGACTCGTTCCAAATCAAACACCGGAAAAAGCCATCGAGCGGATTCGCGCGTATGTTCAAACCCTCCACCCAGGCATTGTCGTGGAAGGCGACGGACAACCCCCGAGTGTGATGGAGATCAACAATCCGTACATGCAACTTGGAAAAGAAGCCTGTCGCGAAGGATATGGAAAAGACGCCCTTTTCGTGGGGGCGGGGGGAAGTATTGGTGCGGTGGCCCAATTTCAACGCGTGTGGAAGGGCACTCCCATGGTACTCATCTCGCAAAGCCTACTCTCCGACGGGTATCACGCCCCCAATGAAAACTTTCGCCTCGCGCAAGCCGAGAAAGGAATGGCGACCATGCAACGTTACTTGGAGAAAGTAGGGAAAAAAAGCTAAGGCAAAAAGGGGCTCGTGGAGCATTCCTTTTTATTCTTTCTCCTTAGGAATTCATTGAGTTCAGCACCAGTTGTTGAGCGTCATTTTCAAGCTTAATCGCCTGGATTTGGGTGGAAGACCAAAAGCGGGAGTTCGTCTCTCATTTTTCTCTGCCACTTTTATCCACTGCGTTGCAGCACGGGAGCATAATCCGAAAGGGTTCCTGTGTCACAGGAGGAGGGTAAATTGGAGAATTTATTTTCCAATTTTTTTCGCGTTCATTCGCGAAAGGGGGCGTTCGCGCCTGGCCTGGTGATTCGTCATAGTTCCACAACCGTAAATTAAATTAGTGAGTTCCGGGCTTTTTCGTCAATTTTTCCCTCCGTCAAAAGAGGGGAAAGGTGAAGAATAAAGTCAAGTAGTCGATTTTTCGTGGAAAAGAATGATGAAAATTGTTTTTTTTCATAAAGAATCGTACGAGTTTAGAGAAGAAGATTCTCATTCAGTCAAATAACCTATTTGGGAATGGCTTGGTTTGGGAGCCGAAGAAGGACGTGGCAAGCTGCGAAAAGCATGGAGTACCCGCAAGCAGGGGTTGATCCCATGATCTCTGAATTGTTCCGATAAGGAACGGGCACCCCGGGAATTGAAGCATCCTAGTACCGGGAGGAAAAGACATCGAACGCGATGCGGGGAGTAAGGTCGACTGAAATCCGCAGAGGGCAAACCGAATCTTTCATCGTAAGGTGAAAGAGATGTGGTGTTAGGACCTTGGTCCACGCCTTTTTGTCGAGCGCAAGTGGGTTGGAACGCCCCACCATAGAGGGTGATAGTCCCGTGCGTACACACAAGAAGGGTGATGCGAGGTATCCAGAGTAGGTTGCGTTAGATATC
>CAYHJZ010000069.1:0-5035 GCA_964357115.1 uncultured archaeon
TACGCGTAAAAACAATCGTTGCACCGCATTACTCGTAATCCCCGGCGCGCAGAAGAACATTTCGTGCGGTTCATCCAAATCCGGTTGAACATTTTGGAATCGTTCCGCAGTACCGTCGTCATCCGTCTCGATGATGAATTTCGTCCGCCAGAGCATCATGAGTACGTACTTCTGCGCCGTGTTAATCGAGAATAAGTAATCCTGCGTATCCGCCACGGGCCGCATGACTTCATACACGGATTTGGCAATGTTCTGCTTCGTATTATCCGAGAGCACCTGATCATCGGCGTAATCTTCTTTCACCATTGCCATAAGATAATCCACTTCTAAATCCGGATCCGGGTTGAGCGTGTCAATGGTTTGGCTCGCATCCCGAGGAACAGTCTGATACATAATTGTTTTTAGGGCGCTGGAAACAAACTCAAAAGAGCCGTTTCGATTCACCTGGTCCGCGATCCCTTTTCCGTAATTAGCCGCAAACAAAAACAAAAATCCCGTGAGAGTGGAAATGATGACCAAGAGAAATAACGCGTCCGTCACCGCCGCTTGGCCGCGAGATGAAAACGTCCGGGCGCGCGCAGGCGCGGCAGAAGTAACACCCACTCCGTTCTTCACACGCGCCATGTGATCACCACCAGTGTGGAAGGAACCACAGCAAAGTCTACTTGCAACGCCACCGGAAAGGAGAGCACGACAAAGTTTCTATTCTGAATCACATCCGTCAAATCGAGTTCGCTCACGGGTTCTTCCAATCCCACCGCGCACGCGAGAGGCTTCCCCTCTAAAACAAACGTGTGATTCACCATTACCCCCAGGCGGGGCAGTCCCTGATCTTCGGCTTCGTTCGCAATCGTGTCCCAGCGCGAGGACTCAATCACCCCCGCAAAGTAGTTGAGTCCGCGAATCCGCAACCCTTCGCACGCATCCGTGAATTCTTCCGACGTGGCGAGATAGCTATCTCCCTTCAACGCGTTCGCAATGATGAGCGTGTCCCGATCGGCTGCAAACGAGTTGGTGCGCGAATTATACTCATTCAACGTAAACGTAAATGCCGCAAAAAAAGTAATGAGACCAACCAGAATAGGAATGAGACTCGGAATGTCGTCCCCAATCGGTCCTAAGTATCCGCGAGAGGAGCGCATTAGCATATGAAAGCGCGCCCCCCGTTCGCGACGAGGTATTGGCTCACTTGCTCCTTAATCGAACCATTTCCAAAGCACGTTTGACTGTTCGCCGTGATCGCACACGGGAACGCGTGCAAGGTTTCCTGTCCCCCTATCACCGTTTTCACGGCATAAAATGCGTTTCGCGGAGGAACCGCTTGCGGGTCTAAAATCAAATCCTCCAACTCACCCAATTCCACCACTTGTCCGCCCACTAAATCATACACGCGAATCTCCGCGTCCGTGGCTAAGGAGGACGCCGCGAGCACCGTTTCAGGAGAACGAATATCGCTCGCCGCAAAAATCAATCGACTGCCTAACGGATCGGGAGCGCGCGAAAGATGCAGCGTATAGAATACATTGTTCCCAAAGCTCACGAATTTGGAAGGAATGGCAAACGGTTTACTGTCGCACGTCGTCGGGGCAATGACCATTCCGTTTAGGGTGAGAGAGTATTTCTCTAATTCTTGTCGCACTTCCCCCACGAGGAAAATCTTTCCCACGTTGAGGGTGAAGAACGAGATGATCGAGAAGAGCGCCACCACTAAAATGAGGAGGTTGATTTTGGAGAGGGTGAATTCAATCATGCGACGTCACCTTAATTTCCCGGGAAACCCTTCAAGTAGGCGCACACCACGGGCACGCTCGCCGTCAAGTCCGAGACTTTGAGAAACGAGTACGTTCCGCGCTGAATGGTGGAGGCAGTAAAGTCTTGCAGATACCATTCTTCGATTTGTCGATCCGGACACTGCCCACTTCCCTCCGCGGGAAAGGCGGTACTTGGAGAAATGTCCACGCACTTCGTAATCGTGTTCCGCGTCCCCTTGTATTGGAGCAAGGAACAAATGCTCCGCGCCGAGGAACAAAAACTCGAGCAAATATTAGGATCGGTGCTATCAATGAGCTGCACACACTCGACATCTCCCGTCTGGGAGAGCGCGTTGAAGTTTTCACAATCATTAATTTTAGCCGAGCAGTCTCCAAAAGAAAAATTGAATTGTGCGGTACCCTTTCCTGTTGCCACATTCTGAAGGTTGCGCGACATTCCTTCTAAGGCTGCATTAATCGTATTCGTGCACGTCTGCTCCCTCAATCGGAGAATAGCTTCGTATCCCGCGAACAAGACGAATCCCATGAGGATGACCGCAATTAGCAACTCGAAGGGAGCCGATTCTTGGCCGCGTTGACCACGGAGTCGTTTTTGAGAGCGACGCATGACCTCAACCAACCGTCTCGCGCATAAAAGGGTTTTCGATGGCGAAACGACCTATTCCTCCTATGGGGGGATTTTAAGAAAAAAAGGGGTAGGTTAAAAAGAAGAAAAGGAGAAAATTGTTCTATGAAGAAACACCCCGCTCGCGTGAGCCTGCAAACGGAATCCGAGACGTCGTTGTGGGATCACATGAAGAAAGGCGTGGAAGACGCGAAGGCAGGTAGAATTAAGGAATGGAAACCGAAGACGATCCGTTCTCACTAATCTTTTTTCGAACATATTCTCGAAGCTCCGGTAATGAATCCTTCATTTTTTGAATGCTGGTAGGTTGCTGTTTCTTGTCACTGATCCCCCACAGCAAGACGACGTGCCATTCTACATACACAATGAAATAGAGCCGATTCCCATCAAATTTTTTTTCACGCAAGTAGGTAAAGCCTAATGGCTTTCCCACCCACGCAGCATTTTCAGCCAGTTGAAGAATAAACCGCTGGACCCGCTCTTGTTCCGTTCGTGGAAGTTGAGAATAGTCCTCTTGGAATTGATTCAACTCCAATATTCGAAATGCGGGCACACTCTCACGCGTTCATCCAAACCTTCAAAAAGCTAGAGAAAATTTTGAAAAAATTGAACCATTTTGAAAGAGGGAGTAATTTTCAATGAGTTGGCGAAACGCATTCGTCGAGTTTAAAACACGTTAAATTCCTCTTTCGAAGAATGCCTTCCCCCTATTCGTATTCCTCGCTCTCCCTCTTCTCTTCGTGCGCTCACGCGTATGCGCACCGCTACGTGTGGAAAACCCCCGTCCCCGACGATGCAGAAGTGGATTTAGCTATGACCTGCGGCAGCGTCGTTCATTCCGTCTTAGAGTGGGCGCACACGCAAGCGCTAGAACAAAAACCCGTTTCGTGGGAGCACCTTACGACCGCCCTCCCGGAGACGTGGAGTAAAGCCCTGGCAGGAGAAGACGTTTCCAAAGACGCACTTTCCGAGTACATGCAAAAGAGCCTCGACACGACGAAGTGGTATTTTGACACCCTCTTTCCCACAGAGAAGCAGGCAACTATTAGTGTGGAGAAAAAATTCCTTTATCCGTTAAATATTCCCCGAAAGCAGTGGCTCATTGGTTACGTCGATCGGGTTTCTCAACCCTCGGAAGACAAGATTGTGTTGCACGATTACAAAACCGGTTCGCAAAAAATGGGAGTGAAAGCCCTGTCAAAGGATTTTCAAGCCATGTTGTACGGAGCCATGGCCGCGCACACGTATCAACCTCTTTCTGAAATCGAATTGCAGTGGCATTATTTGTCTCACCAAAAAACAGTAAAGGTGAAAGTGAACCCCGATAATGTTCGCGACGCTGTGCAAAAAGCGCAATCCCTCGCGAATAGTGTGGAAGCGCACAAGCAAATGGAATTGTTCCCTGCTAAAGTCGGATGGCAATGCGGACGATGCAACTATCAAAGCGTGTGCACGGCGTATAAGAAATAAGCCCGAGTCTGATTCTAAAAGTAAAATTAAATCGAAATCGGTGGGAAAACCCACGGGGCCATCAAGAAGAGTAAGACGAGGAGAAAGAAAATAGTCATTCCTTCCCCGAAATCATTCCACGTGATAATGATGGATAAAAAGAAGGCAACAAACCAGAGCAGGGATAGATCCCACGCCAAAATGGTTCCACCAAGGAGCATGCCGAGGAAGAAAACCAGTAACACGAATGCCCCTGTTTTAGCGGCAATCACCTTGAAGCTTTTCACGGTGCTCTTGAAGAAGTCGTATACGGTTCCCATATCAGTCTCTTCCCCCAGGGAATATTTAAACCGACGCGCCCGCACCGTTTAAAATGGGAGAAAGGCCTAGGAAGATAGTATGCTCGACATTCGCGTCATTCGCGAGAATAAAGAGGCCGTGCGCCAGAACCTCTCTCGGAGACACGTTCCCGATTACCTTCAGCGTCTCGACGACGTCGTCAACATGGACGTGGCGTATCGCGAAGCCTTACAACAAGTCGAATCCCTGCGCGCGAAGCGAAATCAAATCACGCAAAGCGTCGCCCAATCCCTCAACGATCCTGCGGAAAAGCAGCGCTTGATTCAGGAATCTAAAAACGTGGGGGAAGAGATTAAGCAGAATGAAACCGTGCAAAACGATCTCAAGCAGAAGATTCGCGACGCGCTACTGCGCTTGCCCAACGTGTTAGATGAAAGCGTCCCGTTTGGAAAAGACGATTCGGAGAACGTGGAAGTGTCTCGCTGGGGCGACACCGAAAAAAAACCTTTTGAGACGATTCCTCATGCCGAAATTGCGTTGAAAATAGAGGGTGTTGAGTTTGAGCGCGCCGCCAAAATTTCCGGTTCGGGTTTTTATTTCTTGAAAGGAGAACTCTTGAAGCTCGAGATGGCCATTCAACGATTCGCGCTACACGTGTTAGAGGAAGAGGATTTCACGCGCGTCCAACCCCCCTTTTTGATGAATCGCGCCGCGTATGAAGGTGTGACCGATCTTTCGGAGTTTGATAATCAGTTATACAAAATCGAAGGAGAGGATTTGCACTTGATTGCGACGAGCGAGCACCCTCTCACCGCGCAATTCATGAATGAGCACCTTCCCGTGAAAGACTTGCCTATTTGTTTTGCGGGAATTTCGACTAACTTTAGAA
>CAYHJZ010000070.1:0-5027 GCA_964357115.1 uncultured archaeon
GAATACGCGCCCTTCTTCTCCACTTCCAAGGAAGGGTGCATCGGTAGGAATAGAAATCGATTTTTTTCGCGACTTGTGGCGAGTCAGATAAGAGCGTCCACCGTATGCGTTCGGCATGTGTACAAGAATGGGCTGTGATATATAATAGCACGCGCAGCACTGCCGTAGTAGTCAGCAGCAATGTTAGCTATAGCGAGTGTCTACAATACCAGCGGCGCCGCGTTCACTAAAATGAGTACCAGCAACACGATTCCGAATGCTTTTGCCACGAACTTCTGCGTGTCGCTTTCGCTCAACCCTAGGAATCCGAAGTAGGGAGCCACGAGGATGCGGGCCATTTTTCCCCCATCGAAGGGATTCACAGGAATATAGTTCGCCGTTGCCACGAGGAAGTTGAGTAAGAGCAACCATCCAAAGAAACTCGTTCCGGTAACCACGATCCAGCGCACCGGTTCGTACCAATCGGGAGCCACATAGTCCGCGTTGGGAATTTCATTCACGTTAATTCCAATTCTTCCCAATTCGTTAGGGTAAAAAGTCTCCGTGAACGTGGTATTGTCGCGTTCAACTAAGAGCGTGTAGGATTCTTTCCCTGAAATATTTTCCACGTATGAAGCGAGCGTCGTAATCGTGTTCCCGTCGACTTCAAGTATTTGGTCTTCGGCCTCTAATACGCCAAACGCGGGAGCATGAAACTCGGTGCCGCAAATGTCAATCGTTTCCTGCACCGACAAAATGCTCACACCGTTCACGCTTTGGGCGTGCACCGCATTCAAGTGGGGCATGATGAGGGGTCCCACAAAGAGTGCGCCAATAATCGTGAAGAGAATTCCCCCTACGACAAAGAAGTAGAAGTTACTCGCCGGCCCGGCGGCGTACATGCGTAGCGCTTCCTTGGGTTTTCTCTTCTCTAAGGCTTGGAGTTCTTTTTCTTCCGGTTCCACAAACGCACCAATAGGAAGGAAGCCGAGGAGCAAGAGTCCGTAACTCTTGAGCGTAATGCCGAGTTTTCGTATCACGAAACCGTGCGAGGCCTCGTGAACGATGAGAATAATCACAAATGATAACCACGCGTGTAAGGGAACACTAATCGGGGAGTTGGGCAAGTCCACTCCTGGAATAACGGGTGCTACACCCGCGCACGCGTTCTTTCCAATCGAGAGTTTGTTCCAAATGTCAAGTCCAGAGAAGAAGAGGCTCACGAGGATGATTCCAGCGAGGCCAAAGAGTCCGAAGAAGAATTGCATTAAGATGAGCGGAATGGGAATGATGGGGTTTTCAGTGGGGAAGACGATTCCCGTGAGTCCGCCCAAAATAGTCATGCTGGCGGCAAATCCAAGAATGCGTTGGGGCAAGGGTCGTTTCTGCAACCATAAATAATCCACCGCAATGGATCCAAATCCTAAAACAAGACCGATGTCCGTGAGTGCATTCAGGAGTCGGGGGTGGTTTTTGAATAAATCAAAAATTTTGAGGGGTTTGGTGAAGCGCACCATGCTCATCACAAACCACGTCTGTGCATCTTTCACGTGTTTTTTGATGAGGTGCGTGACGCCGGCAAAGACGAGGACAATTCCAATGATCCAGGCAAGGGTTTCGAGCATTGGTTCACCTTTTTTTCAAAAAACGGGGTTTTGATTTTTTTTAATTTTCGAATATTCTCTTTTTTTTTAATTCATATCTCTATCAAAGCACGCGCGTGCTTTTAGACCGTTTGCTTTTGTCACGGGACGTTCCGTTTTTTGTACAAGAGAAAGTCGTGCCGCGGGAAAAACGTATATAAAGTCTCTCGACTAGTAAGGGAGTGTAGGCTCATATGGGTAATGAAACCGGTTTTTCAAACGAAGGTCAATCCGACCCCTCGTCTCCCCCAATTTCTCGAAAGGGAGTGACTAATT
This sequence comes from uncultured archaeon, assembly GCA_964357115.1. Classification (GTDB taxonomy): domain Archaea; phylum Iainarchaeota; class Iainarchaeia; order Iainarchaeales; family VGJJ01; genus VGJJ01. Next base: position 1,899 of record CAYHJZ010000070.1, read on the forward strand.
TTTACGATTACGTGTACACGCTCGAGGAGCAGGTTCGCACCCTCCAGACGCACAAAGTGAGCATGGAAGAACGAGCCCAGCAATTGGACTCGGAGATTAAGCGTTTGAAGATCGAATTGGAACGCTTCAAAATGCCCCCGTTGATGGTGGGATTAGTTCAGGATGTGCTGCCCGAGAACAAAATCGTGGTGCGCAATTCCAATGGGATCGAATTCCTTGTTACGAGTGAGTCGGAGACCATTCTCTCCGAGAAGGATGTGGGAAAGCGCGTCGCCATGTCTCAGAAAAATTTGGCCGTGTTGAGCGTGCTGCCGGATGCCAAAGACTATCGCGCCAAAGCGATGGAGCTAGTTGAGAAACCCAAGGAAGACTTTTCTATGGTCGGTGGGTTGAGCAACGAGATTCGCGCCCTCCACGAAGCCGTGATTTTACCTTTAACCCACCCTCAAAAGTTTGAGCAATTGGGAATCACTCCCCCGTCAGGAGTACTATTGCACGGTCCCCCGGGAACCGGAAAGACCCTTTTAGCCAAAGCCGTGGCGAGAGAGAGCAATTCTGCGTTTATTGGTCTCGTGGGAAGCGAGCTCGTGCACAAGTACATTGGGGAAGGTGCCAAGCTCGTGCGCGACGTGTTTGCGTTAGCCAAAGAGAAAGAGCACGCCATTATTTTCATTGATGAGATTGACGCCATTGGCACCGTTCGCACGGATGACACCAGCGGCGGCGATCGCGAAGTGCAGCGTACGCTCATTCAGCTCTTAGCCGAAATTGACGGGTTCAAGGAGCGGAAGAACATCAAGATTATTGCCGCGACGAATCGTATTGACGTGATTGATCCCGCCCTCTTGCGTCCGGGTCGCTTCGATCGTATTGTGGAAGTGCCCATTCCTAACGCCGAGTCGCGCGCCAATATTCTCGCCATTCACTCGAAGGGAATGACGTTGCACAAGGATGTTGACTTCTCCGTTCTCGTGGATAAGTCGGATGGGCTGACGGGTGCGGACTTGAAGTCCATTTGCGGAGAAGCCGGAATGCGCGCCCTGCGAGCGGATGCGAAGAAAGTAGCCATGTCGCACTTTACTGAAGCGTTGGAGTCGTTCATTTCTTCTCGCCACATGAATGAGGGCGAAAGCCCCTCTCATGGAAAAATGTTCGCTTAGTGCGAATAGTTCGCATAGCCTATTTTTTGCCATTTTTAGAGGTAAAAAAGCCATTTTTCTCTCTTTTTTCGAGAAATTCTTTTATACTACCTCCACTCTTCCAGTATTTTCACTAAATTCTTAGCAACGGCGGGTGAGCCTATCCTACATTCTTTCGCCGTTCGAGCTAAGGGGGGTTGGAAATCGCCTCGCGCGTTTCCTCCCATTTTATTTTTACTATTCTTTTCCACGCCTTCTTCTCTTTTTTTTCATTTCGGGTTATTTCTTTCGCGAGGCGTGAGATTAAAAGTCTCTCAACCGTATTTCTTGGAGTGATAGTATGGGTACGCCGATTGGGGATTTGATTTCCCGAGAAACGATTGATCTTCCTTATTTGTCGCGAAAAGTCATTGCGGTGGATGCGCACAACATGCTCTACCAATTCCTCTCCTCCATTCGGGGACCGGAAGGAAAGCCTCTGACGAATGCCGAGGGCCACGTCACGAGTCACTTAGCGGGATTGTTGTATCGTACCTCCAATCTCGTGGAAGCGGGTATTCGTCCCGTGTTTATTTTTGATGGAAAACCCCATGCGTTGAAGCGTGCCACGTTGGATAAGCGTCGCGAGATTCGGACGAAAGCCAAGGAAGAAATGGAGACCGCGATTGAGTCGGGGGATTTTGAAAAGGCGCGCATGATGGGCGCGCGTGCTGTGTCGTTGTCACATGAAATGATTCAGGATGCCGAGAAGGCGTTGCACTGGTTGGGTTTTCCTGTCATTCATGCTTCTCAAGAAGGAGAATCGCAGGCCGCGCAATTAGTAAAAAATAATTTGGCATTTGCGGCCGCAACACAGGACTACGATGCGTTGCTCTTTCAAACGCCCGTCGTGATTCGCAACATGGCGGTTACCGGAAAGCGAAAACTTCCATATCGAAATGCGTATGTGAATGTGGAGCCCGAGAAAGTCGTGTTGCACGACGTGTTGCGCGCACATCATCTCACGTACGAACAATTAGTGTGGATCGGCATGCTCGTGGGAACCGATTTCAATGATAAAATTCCTCTCGTCGGACCCAAAAAAGCTCTCAAAGCGGTCGAGGGGAAAAAATCGTTTCCCGAAGTGTTAGCGGGTCTCAAGAAAGAAGTGGAGTATGACTGGGAGGCCGTGCAGGAACTTTTCTTTCACCCTTCCGTAAACAAAATTGACTCCATTCCCGAGGCGCACGTGGATGTGGAAAAGGCGACCGCGTTCTATTGCGACACGCATGGCTTTGATCACGTGCGCGTGACCAACGCACTAAAAAAAATCGTCAAAGCGCCGGAAGACAACAAGCAAAGCACCCTGGGGAAGTGGAAGTAGTATTTTTCTCGCCTTTTTTTCTTTTTCTTCCTCTCTTCAATTTTTGCTCCCACTGTAAAACCGCCCGCCTAAGGAGTAAGGTACAAATACTCGAGCCCGGTTTATTCGCCATGTCCTCTAGCGCCGAGTCGCTTCCCATGTTCTCGAAGCCCCGTATTCGTCCTCCCAGTTCGGAACGTTTTGCCGAGCTGAAAACCCTTACCTCCAACCTCTCCCTTCCTACGGTGTGTCAGGAAGCGCATTGTCCGAATCAGAGCGAATGTTGGTCAGGGGGCACGGCCACATTTATGGTGCTGGGAAAAACCTGCACGCGCGGGTGTCGTTTTTGTCAAGTGGGCGCGCGAGAAAAAGGCGACTCCGTAGATGTGGATGAACCTCAAAAATTAGTGGAAGCGGCCAAGCAACTCCACTTGAAGCACGTCGTGATTACGATGGTGAATCGCGATGATTTGCCCGATCAAGGGGCGAGACACGTGGCCGAATGTATTGCAGCATTAAAGAAAAATGATTTTCGCGTGGAAGCATTGGTGGGAGACTTTCGCGGAAAAAAAGAATTTATTGACACGGTGTTATCCGCGCAACCCGACGTGTTCGCGCACAACATCGAAACGGTGGCATCGCTACAAT
>CAYHJZ010000071.1:0-4911 GCA_964357115.1 uncultured archaeon
TGAGCTATTTATCTTCATCTTCAAACAAGGGGAAGTCCTCGTCCTCTCCCTCGAGGGAGTCGTCTTCATCCTCGGAAGCGGATTTTTTCTTTTTCTTCTTAGAAGGGTCATCCGCTTTGTCGTCGTCGCTGAGCAAGTCTTTGAAATCGGAATCGTCATCGGAGAGATCGGCCAGCGCATCCTCGGCAGGAGTTTTAGAATTCTCTACGACGCGACTCTTCGAGGAAGAAGCGGGTGCAGAATCGCTTTCTTCGTCTTCTCCCACGGTGCGACCCATGCGACGACGAATGTGCGATGGAATGGGGGCAGCATTTTTTGGATTGGAGGTTTCAGCGGATTTGTTTTCTCCACTCGAAGATGAAGGCAGGGGCTCGGGTTCCTTTCCGCGGTGCGTGCGGCGCCACTCCATTCGTTCTTTAGGAGACATGCGATTGAGAGAATCCTGCGACGGGGAGGGAGTGGAGGGTTCATCATCGAGAATATCTTTCTTCGGCAATTGCGGCGCGCCCCCGATGGGTGTAAAATGAAATGACGCGGGGAACGATTCTTTCTTTCTTCCTTGGGTGGCGAGTTCTTTCAACGCGTGTAAGGCATTCTGAATCTCCGTCGTGCGGGTTTCTCCCATCACGACCGGACGGCTGCTCTGGGGCAAGCGCTCATGGAGTGTAGCTTTCTCTTTCAAACCTAACAACTTATCCTTAGCATTTACCGGAGGCTCGCGTGTTTTTTCAAGAACACGTTCAAATCTTCCCGCCGGCAAGTCCGGGTGATCCAACACGCGATCCATCAAATGCGCTTCGCGACGCACGTGATCGTCTTCTTCATTTTCCTCCTCTTCTCGCATGCTCGTTCTCTTTCCTCTCGCCGCGGGGGAGGGATCGCTCCAGTGCTTCATTTCTTCCGGGACGGGAACGCCTTGTCGGTAAAATCGTCGCAAGCGACGGGGAATGCTATTGAGATCTTGAGTCATGGGTTCACGCGCGGGGCTTTCCTCGACACTCTCTCATTGAAGTCCTTTAAATCCTTTTTCAAACGCACGAGCGCGCGCGACGCCCAATCCGAGGAAAGAAGGGGAAGGTGAGGGGTAGAATCGTGTGTTTCTTCCGGGTGAGAGAGCGGAGACGTGGTGTAAGGAAAAACGAGTGCGAGCGAATGAATGAAGCGCGTGGCGGCGGACGTAATAGCGAGGAAGAGAATCCACCCTCCCCCGGCGTAGGCCATGAACTCTATTCCTTTCTCCATGGGAAAGGCTTCCGCACTCCACGCGGGAAGAAAGGCGACGCCGACGAGGAGACTCCAGAGTAATCCCACTCCTGCGCCCACACTCATCCGTGTAACGCTCGACCATTTTCCTGCGTGGGGAAAAATCCACCGGACGCTGGAATACCCGACGGAGATACTTCCCATCATCCACGCGAGAGCGAAAACACTGTCCATGACAGGAGAAATAATACTCATACCCTCGTGAGAGGGGGGCGTGATTTTTATTCTTGAAGGGTTTGACGAGCTCATGGACCCGATCACGGACCTCATTCTCAACCTCTTCAGCCTTTTCTTCACAGCAATCCAACTCGGAATCCCTATCCTCATTCTGTCGATGGGACTCACGTTTGTCTTCAACAAAATCCAAAAACGAACCCAATTGAAATGGATTAGCGCAGCCACCCTTACTTTATTCATGAGTTTTTTTGTCTTTTTTTTTCTCTTACACACGTTCAACGTGGGGAGCGGAGTTGCGCAAACCGACCTGTCGGGTGTTCCAACGGATATTTTGAATAATCCTGATTTTCAAGCCGCTCAACCGAGTGCGTTTGACTTCATCTCGAGCATCCTGGTCAAATCCTTCGTGGGGGGAATCGTGTTTACGCTACTCATTCTCCCTTTCGCCTTTGCCGGAGTCGCCGTGTTTGACGCGCTCAAGAAAAAATACCGAGGGGTGTGGACGCGATACGCCATTGTTTCCTTCCTTGGGGGAATCGCGTTCATTGCTCTTCTCTTCTTCTTCCCGTGGATTCCTGTGAGCCTCCTCTACCTTGTCTTTTTTGGCATCTGAATCCCCTTTCAACGCGCTCGGAAAAAATAAAAACCTCTCCTGCGAGAGCACGCTTTTATAGGCGCAATACGCGATGAAGAGAGATGAATACCCCCCGCGCGGCATTGGTTTGCCTACTCCTGTTGCTCACTTCCCCCCTCACCATGGCGATGCCCCGCGATGGATTTTCGAACAGCGAAACCTTGCCTTCCATTTCTCCGCGAACCGAACCCCTTGCTACCGTGGCGACGCCGCAGGATATTCTCATTTCTTTCCAAGCTACTCCTTCCGGGGGCGTGTGTCGCTTCTCGGAGTTGGACCCGGAAGAAGTGCAACGACTCAAAGATTTGGTTTTGACACCTGGACTTGTCGGAGACGAAATTAGTGCGGGGACTCCGGTTAACACGGATCGCGACGTGGTGTCGGATAACAACAAGCTCTTGATTCCGAATCCGTATGATGATGAAACCGCGTTTCAAAAAAATGTTCCCGTCGAAAAACTTTCTCCCGAGGAATTATCTCCGCTTCAAAACCAGCGCATCCGCGGACCGTTTGCGTTTGGATTATCCCTCGATGACTCGTTGCGCGCCGCACGATGCGTGGACGATGCAACGTGTGCCGTGTTAGGAGAACAATTGCAGTATCGAAACTCGGGGGAGGGATTGAAAGGAGTAACCAAAAACATCTACGAATCGATTGTGGGTGACTCAGCAAAAGATAATCCCATTCTTTCCCCTGAGGAATCGGAGATTCTTCACGCTCAAATCGAAAGCGGTTTTCTTCTAGGAGAAAACGACGCGAACACGCTGGAAGTGGACACCCTTCAACGCGTGAAAACGCCGAAAGTGATGAATCATATCCGAGCGGACAACACATGGCAAGCCGCCGTATTAACGAACTGCGAAGGCGACTGCATTCTGACCCTGTATTCGATGTTTGATCGTTACTTCAACGCGTGGTTTTCTGCCGAAATGGTGGTGGGGACTTTCTCGCCGACACTTATTGGACAATTTAGAAAATTAGCCCAAAAATCTCCGGCGTTTAAGAGTATTCGGGGAACATTCAACAAGATCAATCCGTTGGCCATTTATGATCGATCTCAACTTCAAGGATTCTTGAAAAAAGGAGGAGTCGTAACGCCATCTGATTTTTTCAAAAAAAGCGATAGCGTAAACACGTTCAAGAGCGCCATTGCCACCATGGAAAAAGATCCCGCTCTCCAACCCATTTTCGCCGAGCTTTTTTCCAAGGACAAAAAAATATTATCCTCTGCTCAATTCCAAGGGTGGGAAACGACCGCATTTGGGCCTGAGGGATCCTTTTCTAAGATTACTGACCCCGATGTGCGAAAAAAAGCGTTTACGTTTTTTCAAACGTTGCAAGAATACACCAGCGTGATTGGCGGGGTGCTAGATGATGTCGTGTACACGACTGCTAGCGGAGTCAAAGTGAAGCTCAAGGACATTGCCAAAACACCCGGCGTGCCCGATGATGTTCGCTTGAAAGTAGCGCGACAATACGCAGCCATGATGAAAGACTTCGATGACACCATGCACGTGAATTTAGTAGAAGAATATTTGCAAAACTCCCCCGCGACGGGACTTTCTTCCATTTTTATCAAAAACAATGCAGGGCAATACATTGAACTTTCAGGAAAACCATCGGCCTACATCAATGAAATTAATGAAAAATTCTACAAGGATCCTAACTTTGCCAATGTAGGTGATGTGGAGAAATTTACTAATTATACATTTGATCCGGTTAACAACAAATATATTCCGGGTGCTGTGGATCCCACACTCATTCAAATTTACCGCGCGCAGGATAATGTCCCTGTGCTTGTTGCTTTTGACATAAAAAAATTAGAAGCAGGAGAGTATGATGGAAAGGGATGGTCGGTAAAGCTTAGCGATGGAAGAAACGTCGCGGCTACTCCAGGGAGTGCGAACACCATCAAAGCGGCGGGTGGAACACCCACTCTCGTAACCGCCAGTTACGCGCCCATGGACGAACCACTTAACCCATCCAAATACGCAGAAATTGTCCTTGCGGGAGAAGGAGAAGCGGGTGGAAAATTCTCCACGATGAAACGACATGTGGAATCCATTAACACTAAACTCATCAATGAAGATTACGGAAGCAAGACGTACACGAACCTGTTGTCTAAGCAGTTGCAGCAACAAAATAACATCATCAAAAATTATTTTTCATTTTGGCAACTCGGATCGCAAGACTCCGGATTATGGTGGACGGCTAAAGCCTACTCGTACTGGATTTTCACCCGCGGGGGAATTGGTCCCCTGCAGACGGACTTCACCTTGTACCGATTGCCCGATCAATACACGGAAGTATCCTTTATTCCTGGAGAAACAGGAGTGTATGCGGATGCGTACATTGACTTTTTTGCCCAAGAAGGAAGCGACATTGGGGATATCTTTCAAAAGTTCATTGAAAATGCATTGGTATTGAACCAAATCATCATTGAGCCCCTGGCCGATAATTATCCCTTTATCGACAATGCGTGGAATTACCTCAACGGCGGAGGAAGTCGAACGACGGTGGAAAACCTCGCCATATTTGTCTTTGGCGCGGGAAGCTGCCCCGAGTGCTCGGTGACTCCGTTATCTTCCACGGACGACCGCTTCAGCCTCCACTACACGTCGGGAGAAAGCCTGAATGCATTCTTCATTGAAGACGCGCTCGATGCCGAAGCGAAGGAAGAAGGACAATTACTCAGTGTCTTCGCTCACCATGCGGATGTAGAGGGAAAAGTCAAAGGAGAAGCGTTGGGAGATATTAACCTCGCCCGCGACCGAGAGGAAGGAAATACGTGCGAACAAGTTATTGCCAACGTTCCCGGAATCGGATGGATTTCACGT
>CAYHJZ010000072.1:0-4827 GCA_964357115.1 uncultured archaeon
CAACTCTGTTTTCACTTTACTTATTTGCTCTTGAATGTCCTTTTGCTTCTTCTTTCCATCCACTGGGTTCATCATTTCCCCACATTCGGGACATTGAAACTCATACTGCGCTGCAATCTCAAAAGGAGTTTCTTCGCAGTTTTTTTTACAAACAAAAATTTCGTGGCTACTTTCAAACTGTGCTTTTTGTTCCATTTTCTGGAGAATTTCAGCTTGTTGTTCTAAAATTAATTCCACAATTCTTCGTTGTTTAATTTCCCACGTGTACGTGTACCATCCTGAATTTTTGTTTTTTGTTTTATTGTAACACGCGATTCCTCGATAGTGAAGTCGATTAAGTATGCTTCTAATTTCAGTAATCTTCATGTGCTTCATTTTTTTTTCTATATCTTCATCTAAGCACTTTCCATTTTTGTCTAAGCAAATTTCTACTACATCTGGGGCTTCTTTCCCCCCCACTCCTTCTAAAAATTCTCTTGCAATTTTGAATTCCAATAGCCCTTCTTTTTTTACCATACAGTTTTTACTATCGAAACGGTTTAAAGCACCTATTTCTGCTCGTTCACTTTTTTTCCTTTTGCTGTTGGAATAATTTTCTTTTTGGCGTGGGCAAACTCCATTTCTTCTTCCTTGCCCTCATTCAAGTAATGTAGAAATACTCCGAGGGCGGCCACTTCGCTGTGCGGTTGTCTCGTGATACTCACGTTGTAATCGGCTTCCTCATACACGCTGCTCGGCACCTTGTCCGCTCCGACCACAATGGCTATTTTCTTTTTCTTTCTCACTTGTTTGGCTATTTCTCCCGGCTTCTCCCCATACATGGTTAAGTGTACCATACAGTACCCCTCTTTCCTCATTTTTTTAATGACGGCGCCGGGTTGCGTGTAGTACTCTACTTCAAAGTCCCCCCCAAATGTGTCATTAATTCGCTGCACTGTTTTTCCAATTTCATTGTCCTGGTTTCCATTCAGAAATATTTTTTTGGCTCCAAATGCTCGCGCCACGAGTGCGCAATGTGTCGTAATCCTCAAGTCGCGATACCCGCGTTCGCTTAATCGCAATACCACTATTTCACTCATTCTTCTTCCTCCACAATCGTTAATACTAGTGTTCCCATTCCCTCATTACTCGTAATGACACCGTTCGCGTTGATGTAGGGTTGGTAATTACCCCTCCATTCCTCTACTTTCTCTTGCGTCGGCGTGTCGGCGTAAATGGTAATCTCATACACCCCGGGTGCAATATCCCCCACGAGTCCGCGTATTTTTACTTTCTCCGCCCAGTTTTCACTAAACGTGGGGAAGTTCGGTCCTACGACTATTTCTTCGGGTTCAAACATTAGTCGAATATCCGTCTCCGGATTAACTCGGTACGCCAGCCTCATTCCTTGGTAATAGGTGGCTCCCCACGCGCTCGTCACAAACAATGCGGTGTCAAACACTCCCGTTCCTTCGGGCATGGTTGCTTCTTGAATTCCTGGCGTCCCCCCTATCCCAATCGTTTGTGCCGGAACAACGGGGGCGTTAACCCATTTTGTTTTTCCACTGGTTTCATACGTGGGATAAAATTCGGGCTGTGCAAAAACTTCTCTCGGCGTCTCCCCCAAACTATTCCCATTAATCCCATTCCACTCATTGGCATATTCTTGAAAATTTTCAGGTTGTTGGGGCAACTTTTCCCATATTTCTTTTTCCTCGTTAATTCCATAGGTTTCAGCAAAAAATTCTTGCGTCTCTTGCTGCGTAGTCCCGTGAGCGGTAGCATACTCTGCAAACACACTTCTCTCTTGGCTCGTGTTTGTTGTTGGGTTCACGCACCCGGCTAAAAAAATAATTCCAATGAGTAAAATAACTTTCATGAAAAATCCGTTCCTGTGTTAAATGTTTGATTGTGGTCTCCTGCAATTACAAATCCGTTGAAGTCTCCTGAAAAACACAACTGGTTGGTGTCTCCCGCTCCGAGTCCCGTCACCAGTCGACTTCCCGTCGTGGCATTGCTCTGATCAAATTTCTTGCACGTGCTGGCCGTCACCGGCGAGGTTATTCCCGTCACACTGCACGGTTCCTGCCACCCTCCCATTCCGCCCGTTCCGCATCCACTTCCCGTTCCCATCCACACTTTCAACACAATATTCACGTCGCTCCCCGTGAATGCGCTGGCAAAGTTTCCGTCAATATTCGTGCTCCCATTTCCCGTATTCGTAATAGTCATTCCTGCAATACTGTCACTCTGACACAATGATCCGGCTCCTCGTGCACTGCTGGGCGGCACTCTCGCCGCATTTCCATCATCGTCCGAATCATATCCCGCATTGGCTTCCACGAAGAAGAACGTTGTCGCATCACATGCTCCTCCAAACACGATGCTGTGACTCTTCGTCGTCACAATGTTAACATTGAACGTGAACGCGGTTTTTGCTGTACTGGCGGTTACCGTCGGGGCGGTCGGCCATTCAATGACATTAATGGCAAATTCCGTTTCCACTCCCGTGTCGGATTGCCACAGCGTCACGGTAGTGGTGTTCGTGAGCGTAGCATCAATGACTCCTCGCGGCGGCGTGCTTCCCGTTCCCCCTCCCACTCCACTCAGAAAAAGACTCGTCTGATTCACATCTCGTACGGCGTTAACCGTCTGCGTCCACGTCTCCGGTTCTGTTCCTCCATTGGCGCGTGTTCCAAACCACGTTTGCACATTCATCTCATTTCCGTCCGTCTGCGTATTTTCAATGGCCCACACAATGGCTCGCATGGTCACTGCGTTGGGCACGCTGGCCCCCGCTCGTAACGAGAGTCCAATTGCATTTTGATCTGCAATCCATGCTTTTACCCCCGCTTCATCATTCGCTCCACTATTGGTGTCAAACTGCACGTGCACGAATGCCTTATTCACGTCATGAATGAATTGTTCCACATTCTCCTGCCCAGTCACTCCTGTGAAGGCATGTTCTACTGCTTGAATTTCCCAGTTTTTTCCAATGAATTCGACAGCTGCATAACTTACTGTTGCTGCCGTTCCACTGGTTTTTCTAGCGAAGATGGGGTTGAAACTTCCTGCTAATGGTCTCCACGCTCCAGCGAATAATCCCCGATTGCTTTCGCTTGCCGTTCCCGAGTCTACGGTCCACCCTGTAATAAATGGTACCGCATCGTTGATGTTTTGAAAGTCCGTAATGGATCCTCCCGTTATCGTGAGCGATCCGCTTCCTATGGTAAGGCTCGTTTGCTCTTTCACTCGTATTTCGTTGGGTCCTCCCGTCGGTCCCACATATTCAATAATTTCCCATTGGATGCGTGTGTTAGCAGCGGACACAATGTTGCGCGTGAATGTGACGGAAGTCAGCAAATTATTCCCGTCCGCAATATACGCCGAGTAGACCCCTGGTCCTTGTGTTCCTCCTCCTGAGTCGTGTCCCGATCCGGAGTTTTTGGTCGTGACTAAGCGTATAAACGCGCGATTGATGTCGGCCGGCGCTGTGTAATCCACTCCTGCTGTAATGGTGACCGCAGTTGTTGCCGTAGCGATGGAAGTGACCCCTCGTTGTATCTTGAAGTCTCCCGCCCACACGATTCCCGTGATACCAGGAGCGCAATCACGATTAGTATTCCCCTCATTCGTCTCCCCATGTTTTTTTTCGTTTAAATACAGCGTTGGGGTGAAAGCATAATAACTTTCCACTCCTCCTTTTGGCGTGTTTTCCCCTACTCGTCTTCGTTTTCTCTTTCTTCTTTCCCTTTCCTTTCTCCTCTTAGCTCCTTTTTGGGTTTCCGCTCAGGAGCGCATCTCGGATTTATCCCCTTCTCCTCTTTTTCATGTCATTTCCCCGCTTGCCTCGGAGCGTGCGGAGGGTCGTTTTGTCGTCGTGGTTCGTCCCGCCGAATCCGTTTCTCTCGTCACCGTTTCCTTTGGGACTCAGTCTCTTTCTCTTTCTTCTGATTCTTCCTGGTCGGGCGTGTTGGATTCATCTTCCCTTCCCAACGGTTCCGCTGACTTGGTTTTTGAATCCTGTCTCCGTGATCGGTGCGACACGCAAACCATTCCTGTCTTGATTTCCAATTCCTCCGTCGCGGATTCTTCCGCTCCCTCGCGCAAACGTCGTCGCGCTCTCACTCCTTCCGAGCCTTCTCCCTCGCTTCCTTCGGTTGATTCTCCTCTTTCCGTCACCGTTTCCCTTCCTTCCCTTCCCTCTCTCTCCACCTTCGCTCTTCCTTCGGGCCGCGTCGTGGCACGTTCTTCCGGTGATCCCGTTTCTCTTTCTCCTGGTTCCTATGATGTTCTCCTTGATTTTATCAACGCCCCTGTTTCTCGATTATCTCTCTCTTCCGTTGCTATTTCTGAGAGCGGCCCACTTGCTCGTTTTCGTTTGAATGTTCCCGTTCTCCCTTTCTCCGTTCGCTCGGTTCCCTTTGAATCGGTTTCTTCTGTCTTCGTGGATTTAGGTTTTGATTCTCGTTCGCAGCGTATTTTCTTTCCCGCGGAAGAAGATTCGCGCGTCTTTTACTGTTCTTCTTTCGCGTTTGATCGCGGCTCCTGTTCTGTTTCTTGGCTTCCCGCTTCGTTAGAAGGGGATTTTCTCGTTTCCGATTGGGAAGGTCGTTCCGGCATGTTTGTTCGCGCACGCCGCTCGTCTTCCATTTCTCCATCTGCTTCTCTCATTTCTCTCTCGAATGTTCCCGGGGATTATTTTGCGTCCACTCCTTTTTCCACGATTGGTCCGCTTGATGAATCCGCGTATCTTTTTCCCCATGATTCCTACGCGCTCCGCCTCTCTCCCTTTCGCGGTCCTTTAGATACGCTCTCGTTTTCCAACGTAGAGTTGATTTTTCCCGG
>CAYHJZ010000073.1:0-4734 GCA_964357115.1 uncultured archaeon
TAATTCTGCATCTCATTTATCCACGTCTCGTCGCGCAGCAAAGCGCCGGAGGCATTGAGCAGGGTCTCATGTATGCGTTGCGCAGCATGCAGATTCAAGTCACGTCCGGAGTAAGTCTGTATGATGCCATGGTGAATGTCGCGCGTTCAAATTATGGAAGCATTAGCACCGAGTTTGAGAAAGTGGTGCAAGAAATCAATGCGGGTTCGAGCGAAGGCGTCGCGCTCGAGAAGCTCGCGTTGCGTACCGATTCGGATTTTTTAAAAAAAACCGTGTGGCAACTCGTGACGAGTATTCGTGCCGGCGCTCCCATGAATTCGGCGCTGCAATCGATTGTGATTACGTTGAATGAGTTTCAGTCGCGCTCCATCAAGAATTTTGCCGCGGAACTCAACATGTGGATTTTGATTTACTTGCTCGTCGCGGCGGCCATGCCGACGATTGGGATTACGTTCATGGTTATTCTTTCCGCAATTGGGGGATCCGATATTACACCCGATACGATTGTCCAAACCATTGGATTAGCTTTCGTGATTCAAATCGTATTAATTGGGTTGATTGGCTCTCGTGCGCCGCGGGGGTATAGCACATGACGTACGCGCTGTGGTATCGCCTTGGAAGGTTCTTTCCCGCGCGCACCCAAAAGTGGGCCGAAAATCATTTGTCCAAATCCGGTTGGAAAGTGGATCCCTTAGTGTGGTTAGCCCAATCCTTCGCGTGGACCCTCTTGGGCGCGCTCCTGTTTGCCATTCTTTCTTGGGTGGGAAGTCCGTGGATTTCCGAGTGGGTGTCTTCTTTATTCCCCGGAACACTTTTTCCTGCCGAAGTGTGGGCAGTCGTAGGTTTTTTCACGGGAGCGATTCTCGCGGCGTGCGCGCGCGGGCTGCAAGTGTATTATGCCATTGAGTCGCGCCGCCGTAAAGTGGAAGAAATCTTGCCCGATTTTTTGTTGCTTGTAGCGGGAAACATTCGCGCGGGTATGACGAGTTTTTCCGCGTTCAAGAGTTCGCTTCGTCCCGAATTTGGTGCGTTGACGGAAGAAATTCGTGCCGTCACGACGCGTTCGTTAGGTGTAGGTTCGTTCACTACTGCGCTCACGCAGATTAGTGAGAATATTCGTTCGCAGAGTTTGAGTGAGAGTGTGCGTTTTTTCATTCAAGCCAATCGCAGCGGGGGAAAGGTCGCGCAGTTGTTGGAGAACACCGCGAGTGATTTGCGTCGCACGCAGGATTTGAAGAAAGAGTTAGAGAGTTCTACGCGTACGTATGTTATTTTTGTCGCCTTCGTGATGGTGATTGCCACCCCCCTCTTGATGGCGGTTTCGGTGGCGTTTGTCGAATTAGTAACGCAGATTCAGGAGCAGTCCGCCGTAGGAGCAGGATCGGGAGGCGGGGGCGGACTTGGTTTTTTGGGCGGCGCATTATCCGTGTCGCCGGAATTCTTGGGAGGAATGGCCCTCGTCCTCTTGGTGGGGAATTCGGTCTTAGCGGGCTTGTTCATGGGGATGATTGGCCAGTCCAAGCCTTTGTTGGGGTTGCGGTATTCTCCCATTATGCTGGTGGTTTCTCTCCTCGTTTTCACCTTTGCGCGGGGCGTGTTGTCGGGCCTCTTGGGGATCGCGTGAGCATGTTTATATAGCCGCGCGCGGTGTTTAGGAATAGAAGCGGTGACCATGTATGCGTTCGATTCGAGGACAGGGAACGACAGAATATTTGATTATTCTTGCGATCGTAATTGTGATCGCTCTGGTAGTAGTGGGCGTCCTCGGCGGCTTTTCTGGTTTTGGTCGAAATATTAACGAAGGACAGAGCCGCACGTATTGGAGTGCCGCGCAACCCTTATCCCTTATTGAATGGCGCCTCGTCGCGTCGGGATCCTCCTCTCTCGTGTTTCAGAATCAAACCGCGAATACAATTACTCTAAACGCCGTGGCGTGGGATGGAAACAATGTTTCCGTGGATGAGTCTATTGGCCCGGGGGGAAAGTACACGCTGACTACGGGTGGAATTCATTGTCCTACCGCAGGACAGGCCTTTAGTGCGACGTTGGCCTATAATTACGACACGCCCAACCTGGATGATCTGGACTTTAACGGCACGACTCCCGTCTCCGGGAATTGTCAATAGTTTCCCTGAATAATTTGCGCATTTTTTGGGACAGACGAATGCTTTTATACTGCAACCCCGTTTGAAGTGTACGTATTGGGAGTTAGGGAGGGAACCACACTACAACTTGTTGTAGATCCCTGGTTCCTCCCCTTATTTATCGCGAATTTTTTTATTTTTCTTATTCTCCTAAGTTAATTTCCCCCTTTTCTTTTCGCATTGGCGGTTCACCCCTCCTGCGTTCATTAGAATAATGATTCCCTCTATCCTTGCATGCTCCAACTTTCCGTCGTAACTCCCGTGGCGTTTGAAACCAATCTGATTCAGCTAGTAGAGAATGCGCGCGCCACGAATGAGAACACGATTCTCATTCATTGCGGGAGCACGGTAACGAATTACATTCTTTCTCGCCCCGAGCATCGGCGGCGATTGGATGGAGTGCCCATTCATCGCGTGCACTCAGCAGAAGAACTGCTCATGCTCCTGCGTTCGAAAGAATGGCAACAAAAAATAACTCAAGCGCACTTTCTAGTGGTGACGCCCTACTATCACTTGCTCGAGAACGATTCATTGTGGAAGCAGAAGAAGATGCTCCTGCGTATTGAGAATGCGTTAGAGAAAATAGAAAAGGGCGGGAACGTCCACGTCGTGTGTGCGCGGGAAGAATAAGAAGGCAGTTCTAATTGGGGAAGGCGAAAAAAGAAACATATAATAACAGAGGGAGAAATATTCCCTGTATGATTTACACAGGATTCATTACCTGCAAAGATACTGCAGAAGCGAGAAAAATTGTACAAAAACTTTTGCAGAAGAAACTTATTGCATGTGGAAACATCATCCCTGCCATTGAATCCCATTTCTGGTGGGAAGGGAAAATTGACACATCAAATGAAGTGCTCCTCTTGGTAAAGACTGTTGAAAAAAACGTGAATAAAGTTATTCAAGAAACGACTAAACTCCATTCCTATGATTTGCCCGCTATAGAATTCATCCAGGTAGCAAAGGCAGAAGACAAACTCGCAAATTGGATAAAAAAATCGACAGAATAAAAAAAGTCATTTCCCAAATCGTCGGTCGCGCTCGTCGAATGTTTGAATGGCGCTAGCGAGGTCTTCTTGGTTGAATTCGGGCCAGAATTTGTTTAAGAAAAGCAATTCAGAATAAACACTTTGATACGTGAGAAAGCCCGATAAGCGTTGCGTGTACCCGGTTCGCACAATCAAGTCGGGGTCTTTGAAGTCTCCGTATAAGTATTTCTTGAACGACTCTTCCGTGAGCGTATTCACGTCCATCTTGTTTTGTTTAACATCGTCCACGAGTTTCTTGGCCGCGTCCACAATTTCGGCTCGACCGTTATACCCTATTGCTACATTGATCACGCGTTTCGCGTAGTCCGCGCTTTTTTCTTGAATGTGATTCATTTTTTCTCGCAAGTGGTGGGGAAATTTTTCCAATCTTCCGAGGAATTGAATGGCAAACCCGTGAGTTTTATACCATTCATCCGCAAGTATTTTGTCGGCTTCTTTTTCAAAAATATGAAACAGGACATTCATTTCGGTCTTGGAGCGAGTAATGTTCTCTAAGGAAAGCGTGTAGAATGTCGCGGCCGAGATTTGAGGGTACTGCGCGATCCACTGCATCACGTCCCATGAACGCTGCGTCCCCATTTGGTAGGCTTGAATCAAGGACAGCCCGTTTTGCGTGGCATATCGGCGGTTCCCGTCGGGAATAAAGGCAATCGATTCAAGGGACATATTGGCTCCAGGTAATAGGACAGAAGGAACGGGCAATATTTAAAGCTCTACTCCCCTTGCCTCGAATTATGGACGATTCCTCGTTGACGCCGGAAGAGCGCGCACGCTTGCTGAGAGAATTGAAAGAACGCCTCCGCGAGATTGAGCGATTGAAACGAGAGTTGCATTTGAAGGAAGAGGATCGTACCGCCGAGGCGCGGGCGCGCGGTCCTGCGGTGGAAGTGAGTTCGGAAGACGTGGCGGATGCGTTAGAGGAGTTGAAAGTTCCCCCGCTTGAATTGTTGCAAGATAATCCGCTGAAGAAAGCCAAGAAGAGTGGGGAAGCCACGCATGCCTAAAAAAAAAGTCGCTTCTCTTTCGAATGAAATCATTTCCCTTCATCGCGTGCAGCATGCGCGCTCGTTTCATTCCCGTTTCATGGGGTTAATGGGCGTCGCTCCGGGGTTTGATTACGCGCTCGTATTTCATTTAGAAAAAAAAGGTGTTTTAGAAGCGAGCATTCACATGCTCTTCATGCGCACCCCTATTGACGTGCTCTGGTTGGATGAGCGAAAAAGAGTAGTGGATTGGAAACTCCACGTTACTCCGTGGACGCTAAATGCCTCCCCGCGTGCAAGCGCGGCGTACATTGTAGAACTGCCTCCCCATACGTTAGAAGGGATTCGCCTGAAGCGTGCTCAAAAAGTAGAGTGGGATGGAGAATAACTCGCACGAGAAGAAGAATATTTTTAGATCGGGGGTTGCCGCTCCCAGCGGCTAACCGCCCAAATTGCCTATTTTTGGTGAGGTTTTAGCCACAACGATGGGGTGACATCTTTGGTGGTTCAAAACCATTCGGTTGGTTGCGATTAGGGAATAAAAAATAGAACGTTTTT
>CAYHJZ010000074.1:0-4684 GCA_964357115.1 uncultured archaeon
GTACGACTCCGAATCCCCATACTAAGTAAGGGTTGTCACTGAATGGGTTTCCGCTTCCCACCGTTCCAGCGTCTTGGGCAACTTCTCCATCCAATTCAACTACGAGTTCTTCATGATGTCCCGTCGTGAACTCGATGGCATCCGAGGCACTATTTCCACCTACAAATGAAACGAGGGCTTGGAATTTTCCATCCTTTTTCACGTCAATCGAGCACGTTCCTTCATCATTCGTGGTGCATGCTCCCACGGTGCTGCACTGGTTCTTGATCTCGGGAATTTTTTCTGCCGGATTAGTGAAGGAATTCGCGCACGCGTTTCCATATTCAATGAGCAGCACACTCGCTCCTTTAATTCCATCTCCGCTCGTGGTTTTCACGATGGTTTCAATTCCTGCGTCATCGATTTTTTCATTGCAGTCGTTGTCTTTGCTGTCTTCTTTCTCGATAGCTCCAGGATAAATCTCCGCGTTATCATCGTTACAATCCACGGGTTCCGCACACACCGAGATGCCGTCTCCATCACTGTCAAATCCGTCGTCCACGTTTCCATTACAATTGTTGTCAATCGCATCGCACGTTTCCGTGGCGCCGGGGTAGATAGTGGCATCGTTGTCGTTGCAATCGTATTTCACTGTGTTGAGCGCGCACTCCCCATCAATGTGTCCATCACCGTCATGGTCGGTGCATTCTTGGCATCCTTTCGTAATAATTTTCCAGTTCTCGGCTGCCATTGCGGTAGCGAGTACGTTGAGCGCGGGATCGGGAGAGATCGCATTCGCAATTTTACTATCCAGTTCTCCCGCAAACAAGGTGTCAGATTTCTTGATCAAATCATAGGCTTTGCTCTGGAGGCGTTGTTCCATTCCTGTGTCGCTCGTTGAACACGAGGCGCGGAGGAACACGTTCGAGAGTAATAGTTGGGCGAAGGGTCGATTCTCCGTGTCAATAGAGTAACTTGCGTATCGAATCGGGTCTCCATTCTTATTGAATCCCGATCCCTGATCGTTTTCTTCGAGCTCGAGTAAGTAACTCACCGCGTCTCGAAAGTCAGGATTGTTGGCGTAAATGCTTTCATCTATTTTCTGCATCGTATACAATACGATGGCCGTGTCGGGAACATACCCTTTCGTCACGGACGTGGTGACGTTTCCAGGATAGGCTTCATAGGATTCGCTCCCGTCATCGGGGAAGCAGTTTCGGGGAATCGTTCCCGGTCCTTCCCATCGCGTGTAGTCTTTGAATCCTCCGTCGCATTCTTGCGTGTCGAGAATTCCATTCACAATAATTTCGGCTGCATCCGTGTAGCGTTCGTCATTTGTTTTTTTTCCGAGTTCGCTGAGGAAGTACGCGGCTTGAATCATCCAGGATTTTCTATTTTCATGCAACTTGATGCTTCCCCCGTCCGTACATAGGAGGGTGTCCGCAGAATCCGGGAGCACGGTGAATTGTGCCGGCATCATTCCTTCGGGAATCGTATTATCATACGTGTCGAGTAGGTTTTCGGCGTGAAGTCCAAAGGGCGTTCCGGATGGCGTAATAATCGTTTCAATCAGCATGTCTCCTATCCCTCGAGCAACCTTCTCATAGTCGCTCGTCCCATTCGTGAAGGTGCTGGCGAGCAGGAATGTGTGTCCCGCTCCCGCGAGGGAAGAGAGCGTGGAGAGCGTTTGTTTGTTGATTGAGTCTTTCGGCACTCCCCACGTGTTGAAGGGAATGCTCGCTCCTTGAATACACGCGTTGCTCGCCGTGTTGATTCCGTGAATTTCGGTTACCACATTCGTAATTCCTTTGTTGGGTAACGCTCCTTGGTGGTGGGTTCCGAATGATTCATTTTCAGGTGTCCATACCCAGGGGAGTAATTGGAGTGCCGTGTCTTGAATGGTTTTTTCAGCGTCGGTAGCAGGATTAATTTCATCGAGTTGCGGGTTGAGTAAGAGGTGAAGTCCCACGCTCATCCATCCGACTTCTCCGAAGTCAACCGAGTTGTCATGGAAATCCGTCTCGTCAACGGAAAATTGGGACTGGGGTAGCGCGTACGTGGTTCCCCATCCGCGTTCCGTGAAAGAAGTTTCGAATCCTTGGGCTACAAAATTTTCGAGCGTGGTGTCGAGTCCATTCGGGGCTTCTTGGGCGAGTCCCCATGCAGGGATGGTGGCAAGCACCATCATTATTCCTAAAATGATCCACCCGTTTTTTGTATTCATTTTTGTTTCCCCCATTCCCTGTTTTTTTGTAGGTTTCATTCTTTCATTGGGCCTTTTCCCTTTTTTAACCCCGCATTTGTGGGGGGCGCGGATAGAATCTTCTTAAACTTCTCTCTGCTTCTTTTCCTTTATTCTGGAGGTTATTTGGTATGGATGGTATTCATAAGTCAATTTTTTTGTGGGGTTTAATCAGCCTCATCGGGTATGGAGCGTATCATTTTTTTCTGTTTGAGCCCTCGTTTCCTCAACCGTTGCCGTTGTGGAGTGTTCTGACCGTCATTGGTATTGCTGGAATGCTGTTGTGGGTTCCTGCGTGGCAGAAGAATAAAGTGGTTCACACGTGGCTCGTGGTGGGCGTTCTTGGAATGCTATATCATTGGGCATTTGCTTTGGAAATGGTTCCCGCCATCATTCAGTCTCCGTGGGCATATTGGGCATTAATTACTGCGCTTGGATTGTTTGCCACGGGATATTTTTGGACGAACAAAAACATGTGGTACGGTCTCGGCGTGTTGCACGTTGGGTTATTCCTCGTGTATTACTTCGCTGGAATGCTCGTGATGCCTTACGCGTCGGCTCTGTTTGCGATTGCGAGCGGTGTCCCGTTGATGTACATCGGTTGGAAAGGAAAATAATTCAATACAATAACACGTTTGAGAGGGGGGAAATCCCCCTTTCTATTTTACTTTTTTATTATTTTTTTAGTTGCACGCGCTCTTTCTTTTTTCGTTTGTTCCGTTTCTTTTTGATTTCCATTTAGCGCTTCAAAAATAGTTCGTTGTTTCGTGTCAATTCCTGCAATGGTCGCTTTGGGTTGCGTGACGTCAAATTCGAAGGAGTAGTATTCGTTCCCATTATTTTTCAATAGTTCCAGTGCTTGTCTTCCAATCGTGGGGGCGACAATAATTCCGCGCACTTTTTTGTTTTTTATTTTCCGCAACTCATTCACGTAGCGCTGGAGCTGCATCACCGCGTTGTAATCGGCTTGCCTGCGTTTCAATTCAATAATCACTAAATTCCCATCCTTGTCTTCCGCGAGAATGTCCACAAATCCTTTTCGGAGCACGTCTTCTTGTTTCAGCGGCCGCAGTCCTTTTTCGAGAACTTCTAAGTCTTGCATGAGTTGATCGTTCAGTTCTTTCTCGGTTCCCACGAGTTTGAAATCCGATTCTCGATCTTCCATCGTGTGCGTGTTCATGAATTCCACCCGCTTCAAAAAAACAGTAAGTATTTCTTTAGGAGAACGTTTCATCGCGCTCACGGTGAGGGTGCTTTCATCCTCATTCAACTGAGTGGACCACGTGTTACTCATTAAGTAATTTGTCGGTCTCAAGAGTCGGTTTTGGTGGATGGCAAAACTCCCGTCTCCTTTAATCAGTAGCAGTCGGCTTCCTAGGGGTAGATTCGAGGCTGCCCTTCCTTGGTATTTGACTTCGCAATCCCCCACCATCATGATGAGATCTTTTCGCGCGAGGGCATTATCCAATCGTTCCTTTGCTTGCGTGAGGTCCATTCCATTACGTACGTGGCGTAGCGTTTTAAGATATTGGTGAAGCCGAAACTTGGGTTCACAGCATTCCTTTTCTTAATTCTCGACTCAGATTCTCTTTGAGTTCCTGGGTGAATGTTTCAAAAACGGTAGGTTCCTCCCCGTCCCAACGTACAATCACATCTTCCCAACCAGTTCCGGTTCCCCGCTGGATTTCACTAATCATTTCGTCTCGTGCGTGTCGAACTTCCTCCACACTATGTGCTGTCCGCAGGTCCCCGGTGTCCATGATTACATAGTGCCAACTCCCGTCCTTTCGACGGTAGACTCCAAAGAAGTCGAAAAAGGAAGCGACGATTCCGTGGTTAAGCATGACTGCGGTAGCGTGTGCTAAGTCTGTGACTAGTTTTCGATCGTGCGTGCTTTTCATGTTTAATGATTCTAGAAAAGTGGGCTCCGCGCGGAATGGATTAAGCGGTTGGAGTTTGCTTCTTTTTTCCTTCCCACGTAGGAAAGGACTCATGATTAAGTAAACGCCTTTTTCCTCTCCTTCCTTAATTTCCCAAACACCCGTTTTTGGAACGGGGAGTCCGGCTTCTCGAAGTTCATTACGAATTTTCACTTCGCTTTCTGCTCTTTTTCGATCAAATTCTTGTCCATATCCGGTGTAAACTTTCTTAATGAAAACGCGTTGCGCGCGATGCATTCCTGGAAACAAGAATGTTCCCAGGCGAATATACATTTTCCCATGATAAAATTCTCCTTCTTGGGCCGTGCGAATGGGTAAGGGTCGAATAATTCGAACATGGGATATTTCCCCCCGTTGAAGTATTCCTCTGCGGCGTGGCATACTGGGAGCAGGTTTGGGAGAATTAAAAGCGTATGTGCGAAACGCTAATGCTCAAGTAACTTCTTCGGCGCCTTGCTTAATTGCTGGTTCCCTTTTCGTGTGACTTCCACATTCTCTTCAATGCGAATCCCGAAGTGTTTAC